>NZ_RZSR01000917.1:0-2398 GCF_004023265.1 Mesorhizobium sp. M1A.F.Ca.IN.020.06.1.1 | reverse complement strand
TCTCGTCGCTGATCGCGCCGTCCGAACCAGGCACCACCGGGATGCCGAGGCGCTTTGCCGTGCGCTTGGCTTCGATCTTGTCGCCCATGATGCGGATATGGTCGCCCGAAGGGCCGATGAAGGTGATGTTATGGGCGGCGAGGATATCGGCGAACTTGGCGTTTTCTGACAGGAAGCCGTAGCCCGGGTGCACGGCATCGGCGCCGGTGATCTCGCAAGCGGCGACGATCTGGTGAATGTTGAGATAGCTTTCGCGTGACGGCGGCGGGCCGATGCAGACGCTTTCGTCGGCAAGCCGCACATGCATGGCGTCGGAATCGGCCGTCGAATGGACCACCACCGTCTGGATGCCGAGCTCCTTGCAGGCGCGCAGCACCCGAAGCGCGATTTCGCCGCGATTGGCGATGAGGATTTTTTGGAACATCTGCCCGCTGTTCCCGGCTCTACTCGATGACCACGAGCGGCATGCCGTATTCGACCGGCTGGGCGTCCTCGATCAGGATCGCCGTCACCGTGCCGGCGCGCGGCGAGGGAATCTGGTTCATCGTCTTCATCGCTTCGATGATGAGCAGCGTCTGGCCTTCCTTCACCTTCTGGCCGATCTCGATGAACGCCTTGGCGTCGGGCGAGGGCGCGAGATAGGCGGTGCCGACCATCGGCGAGGGCACGGCGTTCTTGGAAGGATCGGCTGCCGTTGCGGGCGCGGGCGCTACCGCCTGAGCCGGCCCGGCAACCGCCGCGGACGGCATAGGAAGCGGAGCAGCGACCGCGTGGACGGCCTGAGACTGACGCGACACGCGCACTTTCAGATCGCCGAGCTCGACCTCGATCTCGGTCAGGTTGGTGTCGTTCAGTATGCCCGCCAAGTCGCGGATCAGCTGCTGGTCAACACCGTTCTTCTTTATCGACATTTTCGAGCCTTCTGTTTGGGAGCCGGTCACAGGCGCACCGCCAGTGCCTGCAGCGCAAGCGTATAGCCGAGTGGCCCGAACCCGCAGATCATGCCGACAGCGACCGGCGCGACCATGGAGACGTGGCGGAAAGGCTCCCGCGCGTGGATATTGGAAAGATGGACTTCAGCGACGGGCAGCGGCGCGATGGCGCGGATGGCGTCGTGAATGGCAATCGAGGTATGGCTGTAGGCCCCGGGATTGATGACGATGCCTGCGGCCTTTTCACCGGCTTCCTGGATCCAGTCGACGAGATCACCTTCGTGATTGGACTGACGAAAATCGATCTCGAGCCCGAGCGCCGTGCCGGCGGCCTTGCAATCCTCGGCGATGGCGGCAAGCGTCTTGCCGCCATAGATCCCCGGCTCGCGCTTGCCGAGTGCATTGAGATTGGGACCGTTCAGGACGAAAATCGTTTTCAAATATGCCGACCTCTTCGGCGCCGGCCTCAAGCCGGCGCGCCGGACCTCTATAATGGGCATATCCGCCCGCGAAAAGAGCGCAAGTACGTTCTTTCGCTGTCCACAACAGGCGGAAAACCGCCTGTTATCGCGACTCGCAATCGCTTAGAGCATGATCCCGAAAACTGTGCAGCGGTTTTCGGAAAAGACCATGCCCAAACCTAGAGCGCGCTCTTGGCCTGCTCGATCTTCTCCGCCAGAACCTGCTGTCCGAGCGCGCCGAACACCACCTCATTGCCGACCACATAGGACGGCGTGCCGGTGATCGACAGCTTGGTGGCGAGATCGTAGGTGCGCGAGAGCGCTTCGTTGATGCTCGGATCCTTCATCTTCTCGCGCAGCTTCGCCTCGTCGGCACCGAGCGAAACAGCGACCTTCATGGCGGTGGATTCGGTGGCACGGCCCTGGCTGCCGAGCAGCGCAGTGTGGAACTCGCTGTACTTCTCCGGCATCATCAGATGGAAGGCCATCGAGACCACGCTGGCCTTTTGCGAATCCGGGCTGAGGATTGGAAACTCCTTGAGCACGAAGCGCAGGTCCGGATCGGCTTTGGTCAGCGCCTTCATGTCCTCAATGGCGCGTTTGCAGAAGCCGCAATTGTAGTCGTAGAACTCGACGATGGTGACTTTGCCCTTCGGGTTGCCGACCACGCCGTCGAAGGTGGAGTTGAAGATCTCGTCCTTCGCATCCTTGATGACGCCGAGTGCGGCGAGCCGCTGCTCTTCCTTCTGCTTGGCCTCGAGCGCGTCCTGAACCTCGAGCAGGACCTCGGGGTTTTTCAACAGATAGTCGCGGATGATGCCTTCGACCTCCTTGCGGTCGATCTTGCTGTCCGCCGAGGCCACCTGGATGGCTTGCGTCGTGTCGGCCCTAGCGGCCTGCGGGCTTCCTGCCACGAAGCCGAATGCCAGCATGCCGAGCGCCACCGCCACGCCGGCGCTGCCGAGCAGGATTGCCTTGTTCATGATCAGTTCCTTCTGCCTGTCC
>NZ_RZSR01000916.1:0-2404 GCF_004023265.1 Mesorhizobium sp. M1A.F.Ca.IN.020.06.1.1 | reverse complement strand
ACCCAGACCAGGTTTGGTAAGGAAACCAAGCCGCGCGACAAGCCGGAGAGTTGCGGCCGCTTCATCGAAAATCCAGACCGAGCTGAGCGTGGCGGCAAGTTTCGCCAACGCGCCAAAGACGGTGTTTCCCTGCCAACAGGAGCATCAGCATACTCATTGGGCGTTGTTCGGTCTGGACGTTTTCCCATTCGCGGAATCCTCGTTCGATGTCAGGCAGCTTGAATACGCAGCCATTCGCGATCCCAGATCCGTTGACCCTCCCCCAGAGGTTTCGGATACTGCACCCGCTTTAGCACTTCCTTGGACGGATTGAGTATTTCCGAATTCGCCATCCGCTTGTCAATGAACGGCTTGCTAGCCTCCATGCAGGACGCGGTCCCCAGCGTGTTGACGAAGTTTGCATATTGGCGCGGCTGAAAGAAGAAGTCGAAGAACTTCCAGACAACTGGCAGCCGCTCGGACGTGTTGACGGGAGCCCAGACATCGAGATAGCCGTATATGCCGTCCTCGGGCGCGACCCAAACGATGTTCTCATTCTCCTGTTGGGCCAAATAAATATCATAGTCCCAGCTCATCGCGATCGCAACTGAACCGTCAACCAACCCCCTCGAAATGTCCGTGTCTACGAACCGCTTCAAAAAGGGCTTAATCTCGATGATCTTGTCGGCGGCGCGCCTCACAGCGCTGCCGTCTGTCGACGAGATCGAGTCGCCGTTGACGATGAGCCCTGTCCCGATGACAAATTGCGGCTGGTTGAGGAACGTGATCTTGCCCTTATATTTCTCTGCTACCTTCCAGACATCGGCCCACGATTTCAAATCCTCTTTGACGATGTCGCGGCGGTAGCCGAATCCCGTTTTGCCGTAGTCAGTCGTGACGCAGCGGGGCTGCGATGCCGCCGCATAGCCGACTTTAAAGGCCTCGTCGACGTTGGCGTAGTTCGGCACTGCGCCCAGATCAACTGGAGCCGACACGCCCAAGTCGATGAGGCGCTGAACGTCGTTCTCGACGAGCAACATTATGTCCACCGCCGCGGGATCCGTCGCGAGCTTTGCGATCCGGTCCTCCTCGCCAGGGATTGATGCCAATCGGACGTCCGCGTCAGGATATGCCTTCCGAAAGTCGGGAATGTTGTCCTTTCCAATCCAGTCGGGCCAACCGCCTAACGTGATGGTGCCGCTGGTCAGTTGCTTGACGGATGCCTCGCCGCTGGCCCATGCCGATCCCAATCCTCCCAGCGACAGTGCAACGAGCCCGCCAGCCATCGAGTGGAATCGTCGCCGGTTGATCACGTTGCGTTGTGCATTGGCTACTCGCAGTTCCCACAGCTCTTTTTCGCTCTTTTTCATCGCTCCTACCTCACTCCCATCAGGTTAGGTTTAAGCCATCGTGTCTGTATTCCCATCGCCTTCGGAAAAAGCTCGCCGGTAGGGCATTACCCCATCGCATTGAATGCATTGCTTAGAGCTTTGCTCGAGAAATTATCATTTATCTGTTACGGCTCTAGTCGCGATGCGTTAGTGTCGATGCCAAGTACTTGGGCAGGAAAGGCCACCCGCGTTCCTTGCGTCCCTCTCAAAAACCTCGCCGTGTTCTAGGCGGGCAAGATATGTCCATAGTGTCTTCGCGCATGACCATCGCTGATGTAACCCTCTCTGACATCGACCCTAACAGCCTCCGCTTCCCGCTCCGATGCCGGTCCATATCCTCCACCCCCCCCACACTGGATTTCGAAAATCGCGTTCTTCGGAACCTCTACGCGCGTCGCCTTTCCAATCTCCTTAGTTCGTCCGTCTGGTAGGCGAAGCACTGCGCGGTTTGGCCGCCCCTTGTCCCCGCCTGCGAGACCCCAAGGCGGGTTCTTCGTCCGCTCGATCACACTCGTAACCCACGAGTCCTCAAGTGCTCGAAAGCTGATGTCAAGGCCAAGACCGCCGCGATAGCGACCAGCGCCGCCGGAATCCTGTGCTAGTTCAACCTTCTCAAAAAGCCAGGGATTTCTCGCTTCCCAGACCTCAGCAGAAGGAAAGCGTGTCGAAGTCTCGGAAATGTGCATCAAGCTGTTTGCGCCGTCTCCGGCCGCATGAGCTCCCTGTCCAACTGGGCATACAAAGGCGTCTGCCCATGGTTCACGCGTGCCTGACCGAAGCCCCCAGGGTACCACCGTAAGAATACAGCCCCCACTACTCGCCGGGACGCGCTCCGGCAGCGCAGTGGCGAGCGCTTTGTAGATAACTTCCATCGCCTGCAGAGTCGCCCAACCGACCAGGAAGCATGGAGAAGGGGGGAGCGGTTCAAACATTGATCCGGGTCGCGTAATGACCTCTATTGGGCGGAAGTGCCCTTGGTTCGGCTGGTCGCCGCGCCCTGCCAGCATCATGATCGCGACCGAAGTGGCTGAGAC
>NZ_RZSR01000915.1:0-2407 GCF_004023265.1 Mesorhizobium sp. M1A.F.Ca.IN.020.06.1.1 | reverse complement strand
TTTATCGCTTCCGCCACGCCGTGCTCGAAGAAGGGGAGGTTGCCGGGGCAAAATTGCCGCTGGCGCGGGGTTGACTCTTATTCTCACATCAAGAATATGCCGCTTATATTCTCATTGAGTATAAACGGAGCCGTCAATGACCGCCGCGCTGCCTTCGGCCGCACATCTTTACCAGCGCGTCCGACGGGTGATCCCGCCGATCGAATGGCCGGCTTTCGTAGAGGACATCGACGCCATCCTGGCGCTGAAGCGCGAGCGCAACGCCGTGATCCTGGCGCATAATTACCAGACGCCCGAGATCTTCCACTGCGTGGCCGACATCGTCGGCGACAGCCTGGCGCTGGCCCGCAAGGCGATGGACGTGGATGCGGACGTCATCGTGCTTGCCGGCGTGCATTTCATGGCCGAGACGGCGAAGCTGCTCAATCCGGACAAGACCGTTCTCATCCCGGATCGCGAAGCCGGCTGCTCGCTGGCCGACTCGATCACCGCCGAAGATGTGCGCCTGATGCGGCAGCACTATCCGGGCGTGCCGATCGTCACCTATGTCAACACCTCCGCCGCCGTGAAGGCCGAATCCGACATCTGCTGCACCTCCGGCAATGCCCGGGCAGTCGTTGAATCGCTCGGCGTGCCGCGCGTCATCATGCTGCCCGACGAATATCTGGCGAAGAACGTTGCGGCGGAAACGGATGTCGAGATCATCGCCTGGAAGGGCCATTGCGAAGTGCACGAGCGCTTCACCCCGGCCGACATCCGCGAACTGCGCGAGGCGCACCCTGGCATCACGGTGCTTGCCCATCCCGAATGCCCGCCCGGCGTTGTCGCAGTGGCGGACTTTTCGGGTTCGACCGCCGCCATGTCGGATTATGTGGCTCGGGAGAAACCGGCACGAGTCGTGCTGATGACCGAATGCTCGATGAGCGACAACGTCGCGGTCGACCACCCGGATGTGGACTTCGTGCGCCCCTGCAACCTTTGTCCGCACATGAAGCGCATCACGCTCGCCAACATACGTGCAGCGCTCGAGGAGAACCGTCACGTCGTCACGATCGATACGCATGTCGCCGAGCGGGCCCGCTGGGCCGTGGAGCGCATGCTCTTCGTATGACGCCATACATCCACGACATTGGCGGGGCGCCGGTCATCATCGGCGCTGGCATCGCCGGCCTGATGACGGCGCTATATCTGGCACCGCAGCCAGTCGTGCTTCTGTCCAGGACCGCTCTTGGAACGGATGCCTCGAGCACACTCGCTCAGGGTGGGCTCGCGGCGAGTGTGGGGGAGGACGACAGCCCAGACCTGCACCTTGCCGACACGCTCGCCGCCGGGGATGGGCTTTGCGACGAAGCGATGGCCAGGCGGGTCGTCGAGTCAGTCCCCGCAGCCATCGACAGCCTCATTCGTCTCGGCGTGCCGTTCGACCGGGCGCTGGACGGCAAGCTGCGGCTTGGCCTGGAGGCGGCGCATTCGCGTCGGCGTATCGTTCACGCCTCCGGCGACGCTACTGGACATGAGTTGTTCCGGACGCTGCTTGCCGTAGCGCAGCGGACCCGTTCGATCACAATCATGGAAGGCATAACAGCCCTTCGCCTGGTGGTCGCCGAGGGCAGCACCGTTGGCCTGCTGGCTGGCCTGAACAGCGGCGTCTTCGCATTGCCGACGCGCCGTGTGGTGCTCGCTACCGGCGGCATAGGGGGCCTGTTTTGTGACACGACTAACCCGCTTTCCTCGTTTGGTCACGGCTTGGCACTTGCGGCTTGTGCCGGCGCGGAGCTCGCCGATCTCGAATTCGTGCAGTTCCACCCGACCGCCCTGGACACTGAGCGACGGCCAATGCCGCTGATAAGCGAAGCAGTGCGTGGCGAAGGCGCGGTGCTCGTGGACGAACACGGTCACCGCTTCCTTGCCGCTACACCTGGCGCTGAATGCGCATCGCGCGACGTGGTCGCGCGGGCGATCGCCAATCACCTCGCCGCCGGGCACCGGGTCTATCTCGATGCCCGCCAATGTCTCGGGCAGAAATTCGCAAAACGCTTTCCCGCAATCGACGCGGCTTGCAAGCAGGCCGGCATTGATCCGGCCGTGGAGCCGATACCCGTGCGCCCCGCCGCGCACTATCACATGGGCGGGGTGGCCGTGGACGCTGAAGGACGCAGTTCCGTTGGCGGGCTCTGGGCCTGTGGCGAAGTCGCGTGCACTGGACTGCATGGCGCCAACCGTCTGGCCAGCAACTCGCTGGCCGAAGCGGTTGCGACCTCCGCCTGGGTGGCGGCAAGTGTCGCCGGCACCAGCGCCGGCTGGCAGTGGCCCAGACTTCCCGCAACCGTGCCTCTGCGACCAGATTCTTCACCTGTACGCCAACTTGTTTCCAGCGCGCTTGGCATCTTTCGCAATGGCCAGATGC
>NZ_RZSR01000914.1:0-2412 GCF_004023265.1 Mesorhizobium sp. M1A.F.Ca.IN.020.06.1.1 | reverse complement strand
GCGCTGTACCGTTCCGACGTGCGCGGATCCGTGCTCCTGATCGTCTGCCTTTGGGCGACGATCCTCTTCGTCCTCTTGATGACCTGGGCCTACATCCCCGACAGCGGGATCAAGCTCGTGGTGGTGATCGCCGCGGCCGCGGTGCTGATCTTCAACACCGCCGCCATCCTGGCGATGCTCAACCACTACAAGGAAGACAAGGATTTCATCTACGGCCTCGACATCAAGAACGCCGATGCGTTCCGCAACCGCCAGTCCTGAAGGGAGAAAGCATGTCCCGCTACATTCCGCCGGAGCAGAGCAAGGCCGGTCAGGTCTTCGACATCGCCGTCGTCGTCGTCGCCATTTTCGTGGCGCTTTGGTTGCCGCTGAAACTCGGCCTCGCGGGTGCTGCGAAATCGATCGACGTGCTCGACGCCAAGACCTGGGAAGCGCTCGGCCAGAACGCGACCATGGCCTCAATCTGGGAAAAGCTCGGCTACACGCCGGAGACCGCCCACGACATCATCCAGAACCGCTTCCACTACATCATCGACTGGCCGACGCTGATCATCATGGCGGTGGTGCTGATCGCCTATTTCGTCTTCATGTTCCGCGCCTCCGATCGCGAATATCGCGAGGTGATCAACGAGAAGTTCGACGGCAAGTAACCCGGGAACACGATCATGTGGATGACAGTCTCTTACGCATGTTGGGGCATCTCGATCCTGCTCGCGCTGTGGATGCTCTACGACTGGTTCAAGGTCGACACGACCTATTCCGAGGAGACGCTGACCTCCTCGCGCGAAGGCGAGCTTGAAGCCGTCTCCGAAAAGCACCGGATCTGAGTGGAGCCTCACCAATGACAGTCGCGGTTGAAACGAGAGAAACGGTGGTCCACGGCGACCGGGTCTCGCTGCTACGCGTGCTCGGCCCCGCCCATGTCTGGGCGCTCGGCGTCGGCATCGTGCTGGTCGGCGAGTTCACCGGCTGGAATTTTGCCGCCGACAAGGGCGGCGCGCTCGCCGCGCTGATCGTCTGCTGGGTCGTCGGACTGCTCTACACCTCGGTCGCGATGATCGATTCGGAAGTGACGTCGACGGTCGCCGCCGCCGGCGGCCAGTACGCGCAGGCCAAGCACATCGTCGGGCCACTGATGGCTTTCAACGTCGCGCTGTTCCTGGTCTTTGCCTACACGATGCTCGAAGTCTCGGATGCGATCCTGCTTGGCGACACCATCGTTGCCAAAGCAGGTGTCGAGGGATTGACCCACAATTCCTTCATCGCCGCCACCATCGTCGTGCTGGCATGGCTCAACTATCGCGGCGTGCTGATGACGCTCAACGTCAACTTCGTCATCACGGCGATCGCCTATATCTCGATCGTCATCCTGTTCTTTTCGGTCAGTCCATGGACGCAAGGGGCGGTGCTGAAGCTCAACGAACTGGTCACTCCCGGCAACGCGCTGCCCTATGGCTGGATCGGCGTGATCGCCGCCTTCCAGTTCGGCATCTGGTACTATCTCGGCATCGAGGGCACCACGCAAGCGGCCGAGGAAGTGCGCTCGCCGGCGCGTTCCCTGCCCTATGGCACGATGGCCGGCATGATCACGCTTCTGATCGCCGCCGCCATGACCTGGTATGTCTGCGCCTCGCTGATGCCGTGGGAATATCTCGGCATCACCTATTATCCGCTCTGGGACGCCGGCAAGCTGACCGGCAGCCCGCTGCTCGAGAACCTGCTCTTCATCGCGACGCTGCTTGCAGCCCTTGCCTCGGCCAATGGCTGCATCAATGACGCCGCCCGCGCCTGGTTCTCGCTCGGCCGCGACCGCTACCTGCCGAGCTGGTTCTCGGCGGTGCATCCGAAGTATCGCACGCCCTATCGGTCGATCCTGTTCCTGCTGCCGATCGCGCTGGCCTTCGCCTTCATTGCCGATCTCAACCAGGCGATCACCTTCTCGATCCTGTCGGGCGTGCTGCAATACACCTTCATGAGCATCAACATCATGATGTTCCGCAAGAAGTGGCCGCTCGGCTCGATCCGCCGTGGCTACACGCATCCCTTCCATCCGCTGCCGGCGATCGTGCTGTTCTGCCTGTGCGTGGTGACCTTCTTAGCCATCTTCCTCGGCTTCGGCTCGCAGCTGATCGCGATGATCGCCTTCTACTTCCTGATCTCGCTGTGGTTCCACTTCTACCGCTACAAGTTCGTGCGCCGCGGCGACCAGTTCACCATGCCCTGGCCGAAGCCGCAGGGCTATTGAACGGAAAAAGACCCGCCGCCTGGCGGCGGGTCTTGGCGTGTCGAGATGTCTGAGTTGACGTCAGTCTTGTTTGCCGGGGCGATCGTATTTGCGGTCGTCCTTCACCTTGCCTGGCTTGCGCGCTCCAGCCGCAACAGGGCCAGGGCGGCGCTCGCCGACGACGAGGC
>NZ_RZSR01000913.1:0-2413 GCF_004023265.1 Mesorhizobium sp. M1A.F.Ca.IN.020.06.1.1 | reverse complement strand
GTGTCGGCAGCGCACGGAAGAAGGCCTGCGGCAGCCAGATGCGGCGGAAGATCTTGAAGCGGCTCATGCCGAAGGCGCGCGCGGCTTCCAGCTGCCCTTTCGGCACGCCGGCGAAGGCGCCGCGCATCACCTCGCCTTCATAGCCTGCAAATGACAAGGTCAACGCCAATACGCCGTAGGGCCAGGCTTGCCTGAGATAGGGCCACATCCAGGACTCGCGGATCCATGGATATTGCGGAAAAAGCGATCCCAGCCCGTAGTAGAGCAGCCACAGTTGCAGCAGCAGCGGCGTACCGCGGATGATGGTGCAGAAGATCTTGGCCGGTGCGGCGAGCCAGAACGGCCCACCGGCCTGCGCCAGCCCAAGCGGTACGGCCAGTATAAAGCCCAGCGCGCAGGTCACGACGAGGATACACAGCGACCGCCAGATGCCGAGCAGCCCCATCTGCCAATATTGCGGCAGCCAGTCCCAGCGCATGAAGAAGGCCGCGCAGAGGACCAATCCCAGCGCGATTAGGATCAGCACGATGCGGTGCGGCTTCAGCCAGAGCGAGGCACGCGCCGCCATGTTGATCGCGGTCGCTTCGGCCGACATCAGCGCGCCTCCTTGACGGAAGGCATGCCGCGCCGCGACCAGGCCTCGACGCGGCCGATGATCACGTTGGAAAACAGCGTCAGCGCCAGATAAAGCGCGCCGGCAGCAAGATAGAAGACCAGATAGGCCTTGGTGACGCCGGCCGCCTGACGCGTCGCCAGCGTCAGTTCGAAGAAGCCAACGACGGCAAGCAACGCGGTGTCCTTGGTGGCGATCAGCCAGAGATTGGCAAGGCCGGGAATGGCGAAAGGCAGCATTGCCGGCAATGTTATGCGCCTCAACATAAGGCCGGGCGGCATGCCATAGGCGCGGGCGGCCTCGATCTGGCCTTGTGGGATGGACAGGATGGCGCCGCGGATGACTTCCGTCGAATAGGCGCCCTGCACGACCCCAAGGACAAAGATGCCGGCGGCCAGCCCGCTGATGTCGACGCGCTGGTAACCCATAGCGGTCAGCAGCTGATTGATGAGATCGGTGCCGGCGTAATAGAGCAGCAGGATCAGCACCAGTTCCGGCACGGCGCGCACCACCGTGGTGTAGACGGCGAGCAGATCGCGCGTCACCGGTCCGCCGTAAAGCTTGCCCCAGGCGCCGCCGGTGCCGATCAAAAGGCCAAGGCAGGTGGCGCCGATGGCGATCTCGATCGAATGCAGCAATCCGACCAGCAGGGTGCCGCCCCAGCCGGGCGGCACGGGCGACAGGAGTTCGATGATGCCGGCCGCCGAGGCCGGAAGAAAGGCATTGATCAGCTTCGCCCCCGAATTGCTGGCAGCCGCCGACCGCAGCGTTCAGCGGCGGGCTTGCGTGGACAGGGTTTGGGCCAAGGGGCATGGCGCTGGCCATGCCCCAATATCAAATGGAGGCGTCAGTTCGACTGCGTGGCGCCGCCATAGATGTCGAAGTCGAAGTATTTCTTGGAGATTTCATCGTACTTACCATTGGCGCGGATCGCCTTGATGCCAGCGTTGATCTTTTCCTTGAGCGCGGTGTCTTCCTTGCGCACGCCGGCGCCCACGCCCGGTCCCAGCACCTCGTCGTCCGGCGCGACCATGCCCTTCAGATCGCAGCAGGCCTTGCCCTGGTCCGTCTTGAGGAATTCGCCGAGCGCGATGGAGTCGGCCTGCACCGCATCGAGACGGCCGGCGGCGAGATCGTTGTTGGCCTCGTCCTGGGTCTGATATTCCTTGATCTCTTGCGCGCCGGTGAAGTGCTTCTTGGCGTAGACGGCATGTACGGTCGACACCTGAACGCCGATCACCTTGCCTTTAAGATCGTCCGGCGTGGCGCCGAACTTCTGATCCTTCGGTCCGATGATTGCTGTCGGCGTGTTGTAATACTTATCCGAGAAGTCGATCGTCTTCTTGCGCTCGTCGGTGATCGACATCGAGGAGACGATGAGGTCGATCTTCTTGGTGGTGAGCGCCGGAATGATGCCGTCCCAGGCAGCGGGCGTGATGACGCAGTCGAGCTTCTCCTCGGCGCAGACGGCGTCGATGAAATCGATCTCCCAGCCGACCCACTTGCCCGTCGCGTCCGGCGAGGTGAACGGCGGATAGGGCTCGGCGGCGACGCCGATCTTGACCTGATCGGCCTTGGCCACGCCCATCGCGGCGACGCCGAACAGCAGCGCCGCGGCGAAGGTCTTGAGAACAGTCTTCATTTCAGGACTCCCAGTTTGTTGTCGTTCCCGGTTTTCGCTCCGCTTGACGCCGGCCCTAGCCGACATTGCGGAGGAATTGCTTGAGCCTTTCGGATTTCGGCGCGCCGAACAGCTGTTCCGGCGGGCCTTCTTCCTCGACCAGCCCGTTGTAGAGGTAC
>NZ_RZSR01000912.1:0-2433 GCF_004023265.1 Mesorhizobium sp. M1A.F.Ca.IN.020.06.1.1 | reverse complement strand
GGATGGATCCTTATATCGGCGTGCTCGTTGCCGTCACCCTCTTCTTCTGGCTCGGACTGGCGGCGACAAAGCCGAGCGGCGTGCCGTTCAAGCAGGTGCGGTATGTGAAGATTTCGCCCATAGCGAATTTCTTCTACCTCGGCATCGCCTTCTTCTTCACCATCATGATGATTATGCTGTTCGCCGGCATGGGCCAGAGGCGATACGCTGAGTGGACCGGCGCAGCGTAGAGAGTGAGCGAAACGGGACAGATCGAAGCTCTTTCGCGCCCCTTCTGTCCTGCTGGAGATCTCCCCCTCAAGGGCCCTCAAGGGGGAGATTGGCAGCTTCGGCGCCGTGCTCCTATGCCTTCACCCGCTTCAGCGCCTGCGCCATGCAGTGAATGCCGCCGCCGGTCTTGGAGATCTCACTCATGTCGACGGCCGCCACCTCGAAGCCACGTGCCTTCAGCTTTTCAATCAGCGTCTTGCTCGAGGTCGGCGCGATCACCCTGTCCTTGCCGAGCGACATGAAGTTGCAGCCGAGCGCCATCGTATCCTGGAAGGGCACGTCGATGATCTCGTGGCCCTTGCCCTTCAGCCAGTCGACGATGCCGGGCTCGGTGCAGGCAAGGCAGACGGCGGTGAGCTTTTCGGCGATCGGCACCACCATCAGGTCTATGTGCACGTAGTATTCGTCGATGAAGGCGATGCGCGTCTCCCAGCCTTCCTTGTCGAACCAGGCCTGCACCTGGCGCGCTCCCTCCTCCTGCGTGCGGGCGCCGCCGCAGCCGATCAGCACCACGCCTTCCTCGATGACGTTGAAGTCGCCGCCCTCGAAGGTGCCGGCGGTCACCATGTCGTAGATCGGGATGCCGAGCTTCTCATAGGTGCGGATGGCGGCGTAGTTCTCGCCGCGCCGCCACCAGTTGGCCATTGCGGTGATGAACGCGCCGTAGGGCGTCATGACGCTGGAGTCGCGCGAATAGACCTGCATCGGCAGTTCCGGCGTCGGCTCGTGCCAATGGATGGTGACGCCGAAATGCTCGTAAGCGGCGACGAGGTCCTTGTGCTGCGCCTGGGCGATCTGGATGTTGCAGGGCGCCTCGCGCAAATGCTTTCTGGACAGCGAACTGGTCGAAAGATGGCGAAGGAAATTGGGCGAGCCGAGCAGCACGTCGGTCAGAACATCGGTCTCGTTGGCGAAGCCCCAGGCAGTAAGCGGCTTGGTGCCGCCATTGGGATTGCGGCGCTGCAGCGAGAACGGCTCGGCGACGATGCGGTCATGGACGGTCATGGTGTTCTCCTCGTGGGTCGGTCTGCCTGAGATCATTGGCTGCTCGGTATCCACCAGTCGCGCCCGCGCGCGGTGTGGACATATTCCGGCCAGCGGAAGTTTGTCGGCGGCTCGTAGTCACAAAGCGGCGCGATCCAGTTCGAGCCGCCGGCGCCGCCGCCGGTTCGCCTGACGAATTCGTCCATGGCCGCATCGCGCGCCGCCTTGTCTTCCAGTAGGCGAAGCGCGGTGAGCGCGACGGTCTTGGAGGCGCAGGTGACCATCGGGTCGATGGTGGCCGCAATGCCGCCCAACGCATTCATCACCCAAGCGGGATAGGCGTGACCATTGGCCGAGCGCAGCGCCGGGCGGGCGACGTAGAAGCGCGATGTCGGCGCGTGCCAGCTCATGTCGGTATAGTCGTCCGAGGTCGAGTTCACCTGCGAGGGCGGCAGGTCGCGCCGCAGGATCGCCTCGGCCTCCTGCGGCGTGATAAGGCGCTCCAGCTCGTCGATGAACGGATTCTCGGTCGCCTCGCCGCCAGCATTGACCTGGACCTCGCGGGCGATCGCCCTCGCCTCTTCGTTCCACTGTGGCGGACCGACGGTCGAGAGCGCTTCATAGGTGATGCCGGCCATGGCGTGGTTGGCCAGTCCCGGGCGCGACTTCGACACCCAGTGGCGTTCGTAGCGGGAGCCGCTCATCCTGGCGGCGGCTTCCGCGTTTCGGTCGAGCACGGCGGTCACCTGCTCGGCCATGGCGATGGTCGGCACGCGGATCATGTACTGGATCTCGGCAAGGCCCGCCGGCAGATTGTCAGCGGTCGCCTGGCCCGCGGTCAGGATCGCCTCGCTGATCGACCAGCCGCCCTGGTGCGCCAGCATGGAATCGCGCAGCGCCTTGGAAGCCATGTACATCATCATCAGCGCGTCGTTGGCACCTGGCGCCCTGACCGCGGAATGCGCCTGCGGGATCGGGGCGCCGTCGCTTGCGCGGCCCCAGTTCTGAGGCTCGTCGCAAATGAAGCGGTAGATCATCGCATAGGCCGCACCGCAATGCGTGTCCCAGCGCGCGGTGTTGCAGAGCGGCAGCATATAGAAGGGATGAAAGGAGATCATGCCGGCAAGGCCGTCATAATAGCCCTTGGCGGCATGATCTCCTTTCATCCCTTCTATATGC
>NZ_RZSR01000090.1:0-10414 GCF_004023265.1 Mesorhizobium sp. M1A.F.Ca.IN.020.06.1.1 | reverse complement strand
AGACGGGGCGGGGGTGCCGACGCTTCCATGCACCAGGACCTTAACTTGATATGCTAGACAACCCCCATCCCGCTCACGTTGTTCGCGACCCTCCCCGCGAGGGCGAGGACAAATTGGCCCCGCGCCTGACGCTCTCAGGCATCTCCAAGAGTTTTCCGGGCGTTCGGGCGCTGCACAATGTCAGCCTGTCGCTCTATCCCGGACAGGTGACGGCGCTGATCGGCGAGAACGGCGCCGGCAAGTCGACGCTGGTCAAGATCATGACCGGCATCTACCAGCCCGACGCCGGCGAAATCAGCATCGACGGCCAGGCCACGACGCTGCCCAGCGCGCATGCCGCCTTCGGCCACGGCATCACCGCCATCCATCAGGAGACGGTGCTGTTCGACGACCTTTCGGTCGCCGAAAACATCTTCCTCGGCCATGCGCCGCGCACCCGCTTCGGCACCATCGACTGGCGCACCATGCGCAAAAATGCGCGCGAGGTGCTGGAGACGATGCGCGCCGGCCACATCGACGCCGACACCCGCCTGAAGGACCTCGGCATCGCCAACAAGCATCTGGTGGCGGTGGCGCGCGCCATGTCCATCGACGCGCGCATCGTCATCATGGACGAGCCGACCGCCGCACTTTCGATGAAGGAGATCGACGAACTTTTCCTCTTGATCGAATTCCTGAAGAGCGAAGGCAAGGCGGTGCTCTTCATCAGCCACAAGTTCGACGAGATCTACCGCATCGCCGACCGCTACACCGTCTTCCGCGACGGCGAGATGGTGGGCGAAGGCCTGCTCAAGGACACCGGCCAGAACGAGATCGTGCGTATGATGGTCGGCCGCAACGTCGACCACATCTTTCCGCAGCGCGAGCCGAAGATCGGCGCGCCGGTGCTGTCGGTCTCCGGCCTGTCGCACCCGACCGAGTTCGACGATATCGGCTTCGAATTGCGCAAGGGCGAAATCCTCGGCTTCTATGGCCTCGTCGGTGCCGGCCGCAGCGAGGTGATGCAGGCGATCGCCGGCATTACGCGCACCAGCCGCGGCACGATTTCGCTGGACGGCAACTCAATCGCGCCGAAATCGGCGGCGGATTCGATCGAGGCCGGCATCGTCTATGTGCCGGAAGAGCGCGGCAAGCAGGGTGTCGTCATCGGCCTGCCGATCTTTCAGAACGTATCGCTGCCTTCGCTTGCGCGCACCTCGAAATCCGGTGTGCTCAAGCTGGCGGAAGAATTCTCACTTGCCCGCTCCTACACCGAGCGGCTGGACCTGCGCGCCTCGTCGCTCAGCCAGGATGTCGGCACCCTTTCCGGCGGCAACCAGCAGAAGGTGGTCATCGCCAAATGGCTGGCGACGACGCCGAAGGTCATCATCCTCGACGAGCCGACCAAGGGCATCGACATCGGCTCCAAAGCCGCTGTGCACGGCTTCATGGCCGAGCTCGTGGCGCAGGGGCTATCGGTGATCATGGTCTCCTCGGAACTGCCGGAAATCCTCGGCATGTCCGACCGGGTCGTGGTCATGCGTGAAGGCCGTATCGCGGCCACCTACGACAACAAAGGCCTCGACGCCGAGACGCTGGTCAGGACCGCAGCGGGGATCGCGGCATGAAGAATTTTCTCAAATATCGCGAGATCTGGCTGCTCGCCGGCATCGTCCTGTTGATCGGGCTGATCTCGACCCGCTTCCCCGGTTTTGCCGATCCGGCCAATCTGCGCCAGGTGTTCAACGACACCTCGATCCTGATGATCCTGGCGCTCGGCCAGATGGTGGTGATCCTGACGCGCTCGATCGATCTGTCGATGGCGTCCAACCTCTGCTTCACCGGCATGGTGGTGGCGATGCTCAACGCTGCCCATCCGGCGATCCCGATCCCGGTGCTGATCGTCATCGCACTGCTTGTCGGCCTCCTACTCGGCGCCATCAACGGCTTCCTGGTGTGGCGGCTGAATATCCCGTCCATCGTGGTCACGCTCGGCACGCTCACCATCTATCGCGGCGCCACCTTCGTCGTCTCCGGCGGCGCCTGGGTCAATGCCGACCAGATGAGCCCCGACTTCATCAACTTCCAGCGCGCCGCCTTCCTCGGCCTGCCGGTCCTGTCGTGGATCGCGCTTCTCGTCATTGCGCTGTTCTTTCTGGCGATGACGCGCACGCAGATCGGCCGCTCGATCTATGCCATCGGCGTCAACCCGACCGCCTCGGTCTATGCCGGCATCGATGTCGGCCGCACCAAGTTCATCGTCTTTTGCATTTCCGGCATGATCGGCGGGCTAGCCGGGTACTTATGGATCTCGCGCTACGTGATCGCCTCGGTCGAAGTCGCCAACGGCTACGAGCTCAACATCATCGCCGCCTGCGTCATCGGCGGCATCTCGATCGCCGGCGGCATTGGCTCGGTCGGCGGCGCGGTGCTCGGCGCGCTCTTCCTCGGCATCATCTCCAACGCGCTGCCGGTCATCAACATCTCGCCCTTCTGGCAGATGGCGATCTCGGGCAGCGCCATCATCCTGGCCGTGGTGCTCAACGCGCGCGGCGAGCGCCGGCAGGGTCGCATCATCCTCAGAAAGGCGGAAGCGGCATGACGGACACCCCTGCCCCGCGCCATATCCCCGACCGGCTCGACAAGCCGCTTTCTTCGGCGATCTTTTCCTGGGAGGCACTGCTCGTAGTCATCGCGATCCTCATCTTCGCGGTGAACAGCTTCGCCTCGCCCTATTTCCTCGACCCGTGGTCGCTCTCGGATCTGACCTTCAACTTCACCGAAAAGGGCCTGATTGCGCTTGCAATGGCGCTGCTGATCATCTCGGGCGAGATCGACCTGTCGGTTGCCGCGATTGTCGCGCTCGCTTCGACGATGATGGGCATGGCGGCGCAGGCGGGCGCCGGCACGCCGGTGCTGGTCGCGATCGGCATCGCCGTGGGGCTCGGCTGCGGCGCCTTCAACGGATTGCTCGTCACCAGGCTCGGCCTGCCTTCCATCGTCGTCACCATCGGCACGATGAGCCTGTTTCGCGGCATCGCCTTCATCATCCTCGGCGACCAGGCCTATAAGGGATATCCGGAGAGTTTCGCCTTCTTCGGCCAGGGTTATGTCTGGTGGGTCTTCTCGTTCGAGCTGGCGTTGTTCCTTTTCGCGGCGCTGGTCTACTGGTTCGTGCTGCATCGCACGAGCTTCGGCCGCCGCGTCTTTGCCATTGGCAACAATCCGGTCGCCTGCCAGTTCTCCGGTGTGCGCGTCGACCGCATCAAATTCATCCTGTTTTGCCTCACCGGGCTGATGTCGGGCATCGCCTCGGTGCTGATCACGTCGCGGCTCGGCTCGACAAGGCCGTCGATTGCGCAGGGCTATGAGCTGGAGGCCATCACCATGGTGGTGCTGGGAGGTGTGTCGATCCTCGGCGGCGCCGGCAGCATCCTCGGCGTGGTTCTTGCCGCCTTTATCATGGGGCTGGTGACCTTCGGCCTCGGCCTGCTCAACGTGCCCGGCATCGTCATGTCGATCTTCATCGGCCTGCTGCTGATCATCGTCATTGCGCTGCCGATCGTCTGGCGGCGGCTGCGCGAAGGACGTTTCGCCTGATGGAGAAACACGCCTTCAAGATGAAGCTCAATCCCGGCATGAAGGCCGAGTACAAGCGCCGTCATGACGAGATCTGGCCTGAGCTGGCGGAGCTGCTGAGAGATGCCGGCGTCTCCGACTATTCGATCTATCTCGACGAGGAGACCACCATCCTCTTCGGCGTGCTGTGGCGACGCGACGATCACGGCATGGCCGACCTGCCGAAACATCCTGTGATGCAGCGCTGGTGGGCGCATATGGCCGACCTCATGGAAACCAAACCCGACAATGAGCCGGTGGCGGTGCCGCTGGAAACCATGTTCCATATGGCATGATCCGCCACGTCGCCGTCATCGATATCGGCAAGACCAACGCCAAGGTGGCGCTGGTCGAGCTCACGACGCCGAGCGAGATCGCGCTGCGCCGCACCGCGAACGCGCCCGTTTGGCAGGCGCCCTACCCCCATCACGATGTCGAGGCGCTGTGGACGTTCATCCTGAACAGCCTCGCCGATATCAACCGCGAGCGGCGGATCGATGCGATCTCGATCACCACGCATGGCGCTACCGGGGCGCTGGTCGACGCCGCCGGCGAACTGGTGCTGCCGGTGCTCGACTATGAGTTCGACGGCCCCGACCAGCTTGCGGCCGACTACGACGCCGTACGCGCTCCCTTCGCCGAAACAGGCACGCCGCGGTTGCCCATCGGCCTTAATCTCGGCGCGCAATTCTTCTGGCAGCAAAAGCGCTTTCCAGTGGAATTCGCCAAGTCCGCCGCGATCCTCATGTATCCGCAATATTGGGCGCTGCGGCTGACTGGCGTCGCCGCCAACGAAGTGACATCGCTGGGCTGCCACACCGATCTGTGGAACCCCTGGACGTCCGACTATTCCTCGCTGGTCGACAGGATGGGCTGGCGTCCGCTGATGGCGCCCGTGCGTCGGGCGAAGGACAGGCTCGGATCGATCCTGCCGGCGATTGCCCGACTGACAGGGCTCGACCCCGCGACTCCCGTGTTCTGCGGCCTGCACGACTCCAACGCCTCGCTTCTGCCGCATCTGTTGTCCGATCGGCCGCCCTTCTCCGTCGTCTCGACCGGCACATGGGTGGTCTCGATGGCGGTCGGCGGCAAGAAGGTCGAGCTCGATGCGGAGCGCGACACGCTGGTCAATGTCAATGCGCTCGGCGATCCCGTGCCGTCGGCGCGCTTCATGGGTGGACGCGAGTTTTCGCTGCTGACCGAGGGCCAGGCGCAGGACTGGACCGAGGCCGATATTGCCGCCGTGCTGGCACGCCAGGCCTTGCTGCTGCCATCAACCCAGGAGGGGTCCGGGCCATTCCCTCACCGTGCCGCGCAATGGGTCAACGCCGAGGGCTTGCCACCCGGCCAGCGCTTCGCCGCCATCTCGTTCTATCTGGCGCTGATGACCGCGACCTGCCTGGAGTTGGTTGGCGGCGACGGGCGGACGACGGTCGAAGGGCCCTTTGCGCGGAACCCGCTTTTCATCCGCATGCTGGCGGCGGCAACGGGACGGGCTGTCATCGCGTCGGAAACGTCAACAGGAACGAGCATCGGCGCGGCACTGCCGGCGTCAGACGGCGCTACCGCCATGAGCAAAGGCGAGCGGACCGAGCCACCCGCAGATCCGGCTTGGCATGATTACGCGCGAGCGTGGCAGCGGGTCATCGGGACGTGATCCCCGCCATGGTATTTGCCACAACTTGACAGGTCGCGCCGACCAGCGCCGACATAGGCCAGTGGCAACTTGCGCACCGATCGTCTCAGCCCGATGTCGCGTAAAGCAACCCTTGCGGATCGATCTCCGGCTTGCGGCCGGCGACGAGGTCGGACAGGAATTTTCCCGAGCCGCAAGCCATGGTCCAGCCGAGATGGCCGTGGCCGGTGTCGAGATAGAGGTTGCGGTATTTCGCCTGACCGAAGATGGGCACGGAACTCGGCATCATCGGCCTCAGGCCTGCCCAAAGCAGCGCCTTCTTCTCGTCGAAGGCGCCCGGGAACAGGTCCTTGCCGGTTTCCAGGATGGTTCTGAAATCACGCGGCTTGAAGCTGCGATCGAAGCCTATGAATTCCGCCGTCGAGGACATCCGCAGCCGGTTGCCCAGCCTCGAATAGCCGATCAGCCGGTCCTCGTCGGCGCCGCCCATGGTCGGGCCCTTGCTCTCGTCCTCGAGCGGGACGGTCACGGTGTAGCCCTTCACCGGGTAGACGGGCAGGTCGATGCCGTAGCGGCGGCCGAACAGGCCGCTTTCGGCTCCCATCGAGATGACGACGGCGTCGCCCGCAACCGGTCCGGCCGAGGTCATCACGGCTCGCACCCGGTCGCCCTCGATGTCGAGGCCCTCGATTGTCGTGCCGAACAGGAACCTGACGCCGAGCTTCTCGGCCGCATAGGCGGCGAGCTTGTCGACGAATTGCTTGGAATCGCCGGTCTGGTCGATTGGAGAATAGATGCCGCCGGCGATCTTGTCCTTCACGCCGGCAAGGCCCGGCTCCAGCTCGGCCAAGCGGTCGCGGCCGACGATCTCGATCGGCAGGCCGCGCTCGCCGAGGTAGCGGTAATTGTCGGTGCCGGTGTCGAAGCTTTTCTGCGAGCGGAAGAAGTAGAGGATGCCTTTCTTGCGTTCGTCGTAATGGATGCCGGTCGCCTCCGAGAGCGCATTGATGCAGTCGCGCGAATAGAGCGCGAGCTTCAGCTTGACGTCGGTGTTGGCGCGCAGGCGCGCTACGGTGCACTCGCGCAGGAAGCGCAGGCTCCAGGCATAGAAATACGGATCGAGGCGCAGCCGGACCTTGATGCCGAGGTCATGGTTCCAGAGCGCGCGCAGAAAGGTCTTGAGCGCCGCCGGCGAGGCCCAGGCGGTGGCGTCGCCCGGCGAGACCAGGCCGGCGTTCGACTGGCTGGTGCCGCGCGCCGCTGCCTCATGGCGCTCGATCACCGTCACCTCATGACCGTCTTTAGCCAGATAGTAGGCGGCCGCCGTGCCAATCACGCCGGCGCCGAGCACCAAGACCTTCATGCCGTCCCTCAAGGCTCATTCCAACAGTGCGCCTTCGGCACACCACCGCATGAGCCTCAATACCGCGTCTAAACTCGCCGGACGAGCCCTTGGCCCAACAGGTCAGTCTCATTACGCAATTCCGGGACGAAGGCTACGGCGAAGTCGCCGAACCCAACCGCTACACACTTTCCTGAACTGCTTAGTTTCGAACGGAGTTCTTGGTCGTCAGGATGCGTTCCCAGGCCAGCGCATCCTTGACGATCTGGTCGAGATCGTCGCGCTGCGGCGTCCAGCCGAACTCCTTGCGGGCAAGGTCGGAATTGGCGACCACGGCGGCGGCGTCGCCCGGCCGTCGCGCACCCATGCGAACGTCGAAATCATGGCCGAAGGCGCGGCGCACGCTGTCGATCACTTCCAGCACCGAATAGCCGTGGCTGTAGCCGCAATTGGCGACGAGGCTCTCCCCGCCATCGCGCAGCCGCTGCAGTGCCAACCGGTGCGCCGCCGCCAGATCGCTGACATGGATGTAGTCGCGGATGCAGGTGCCGTCCGGTGTCGGATAGTCCTTGCCGAAGACCTGCATGAATGGCCGCTTGCCGAGCGCCGTCTCGCAGGCGACCTTGATCAGATGCGTGGCGCCGGGCGTCGACTGTCCGGTGCGGCCCTTGGGATCGGCGCCGGCGACATTGAAATAGCGCAGCGCCGTGTAGCGGATGTCGTGCGCAATCGCGGCATCGCGCAGCATCCACTCGCTCATCAGCTTGGAGAGGCCGTAAGGCGATTCCGGCGCCAGCCGGGCATCCTCGCGCACCGGCTCCAGCCCGGCGCCGCCATAGACGGCTGCGGTGGACGAGAAGATGAAATGCGGCACGCCCTCGCGCACGGCGGTTTCGATGAGCGCGCGCGTCTTGCAGGTGTTGTTCTCGTAATAGCCGAGCGGATCGGCGACCGATTCCGGCACCACGATCGAGCCGGCGAAATGGATGATGGCGTCGACCTTGTTTTCCCGGATGATCCGGCCGACCAGATCGCGATCGGCGACGTCGCCGACGACGAGCTTCGCCTCCGGCGCCACCGCCCATTCGAAGCCGGTGGAAAGCCTGTCGAGCACGACGACGCTTTCGCCGGCGTCCAAAAGCTCCCAGACCATGTGGCTGCCGATATAGCCGGCACCGCCCGTCACCAAAACCGTCATCGCTTACCTCGCTGATCAAGATTTATCGGAAACTGTCTCAACAGCCGCCGTGCTGGAAACCCCGCCGTAAGCCCATTAGCCTCCCATTTTAGTGTTAAGTCTGTAACAGTTCCGCCTGCCCGAGGCATCGTACCGAAACAAAGCTGGTTCACATCCCCGGGAATAGGCCATGATCCGGCATCGTTAGGAACAGGCGCGGGGCGTGGCATTTTGACCGGTGCGGCGCGGTGGACGTAACATAGGCCCGTGACTATGATCCGGCGCAAAATTGGGAAGCCGACATGAACTACCAGCGGTTCTTCGAAGACGCGATCGACCAGCTCCATGCCGAGCGGCGCTACCGCGTTTTCGCCGACCTCGAGCGCATCGTGGGCAAGTTTCCACGCGCCATCTGGCGCTCCAACGGTCGCGCCCAGGAAATCACCGTCTGGTGCTCCAACGACTATCTCGGCATGGGCCAGAATCCGGACGTCATCGCCGCCTTCCAGAACGCGGCAGGCCGGATGGGCTCGGGCGCTGGCGGCACCCGCAACATTTCCGGCACGTCCAACCCGCTGGTCGAGCTGGAGCATGAGCTCGCCGACCTGCACGACAAAGAGGCGGCGCTGGTCTTCACCTCCGGTTTCGTTTCCAACGAAGCCTCGATCTCGACCATCGCCAGGCTCTTGCCCAACTGCCTGCTCATCTCGGACGAGTTGAACCATGCCTCGATGATCGAAGGCGTGCGGCGTTCCGGGGCCGAGAAGAAGATCTTCCGCCACAACGACGTTGCGCATCTGGAAAGCCTGCTGCAGGCGGCAGGACGCGAGCGCGCCAAGCTGATCGTCTTCGAAAGCGTCTATTCGATGGACGGCGACATCGCGCCGATCAAGCAGATCGTCGAGCTCGCCGAGCGCTACAACGCCCTGACCTATATCGACGAGGTTCATGCTGTCGGCATGTACGGTGCGCGCGGCGGCGGCATCACCGAGCGCGAGGGTCTTGCCGACCGCATCGACATCATCGAGGGGACGCTGGCCAAGGCCTTCGGCACGCTGGGCGGCTACATCACCGGCACGAGCGCTGTGATCGACGCGGTGCGCTCCTATGCGCCGGGCTTCATTTTCACCACCGCGCTGCCGCCCGCGATCGCGGCGGCCGCCACCACCTCGATCAGGCATTTGAAGCGCTCGCAGGCCGAGCGCGACGCCCAGCAGCGCCAGGCAGCGCGGGCCAAGCAGATGCTTGCCGCGGTCGGGCTGCCGGTGATGGAATCGGCCACCCATATCGTGCCGGTGCTGGTCGGCGATCCGGAGCTTTGCAAGATGGCGAGCGACCGCCTGCTTGGCGTCCACGGCATCTACATCCAGCCGATCAATTACCCGACGGTGCCGCGCGGCACCGAACGGCTGCGCATCACGCCCACCCCGTTCCATTCGGACGCGCTGATCGCCGAACTGCAGGACGCGCTGGTCGAGACCTGGGATGCGCTCGGCATCCCCTATGCCGCCTCCGGCCGTCCGGCCGTCGCCAAGAGCGACCGGGTTATTCCACTCCTGGTGCCGAAGTCAGGCGGCTGAAGCCGCCCGTCTCACACCGTCTTCATCCATTTCGCCAGGCGATTTGCCGCTTCCTCGAGCTGATCGAGGCGGCGGTGGAAGCATAGCCTGAGGAAGGCCTCCCCGCCGGGGCCGAAGGCCGTGCCGGGCGCCAGCCCGACATTGGCGTTGTCGACGATGTCGAAGGCGGCGGCGCGGGAATCGGTGATGCCGTCGACAGTGAAGAACAGGTAGAACGCACCTTGCGGCACGGTGAAGCGCGCCTTGCCGGTGGCACCCAGGATGTCGCAGACCAGATCGCGCGCCGCACGTGCCCGCTCCACCTGCTCGACGATAAAGCCGTCACCCTTGTCGAGGGCCGCAACCGCGCCGCGCTGCATGAACTGGGCGACGCCCGAGGTCGAATACTGGATCAGGTTCTCGAACACCTGCTGCAGCGCCGGATGCGTCTTGATCCAGCCGACTCGCCAGCCGGTCATCGCCCAGTTCTTGGAGAAGCTGTTGACGAACAGGATGCGGTCTTCCGCCGTTGCGATATCGAGGAAAGACGGCGCGCGGCCGTGGCCATAGTGGAACAGCGCATAGATCTCGTCGGCGATGATCCAAAGCTTCTTCGTGCGGGCCAGATCGAGGATCGCTTGAAGCGTTTCCTTGTCGGCTGTCCAGCCGGTCGGGTTCGAGGGGGTATTGATGAACAGCGCCTTGGTACGCGGCGTGATGGCGGCTGCGATCTTGTCGACATCGCAGGACCAGCCATTCCCGGACTGGTCGAGCGTGACCGGCACGGGAACAGCGCCGGCGACACCGGCGGCGGCAGCGAAATTCGGCCACGCCGGCGAGAGATAGACGACCTCGTCGCCGCTGCCGGCGATCGCGTCGATGGCCAGTTGAATGGCATGCATGCCCGAGCCGGTGACGATGAATTCTTCCTCGGCGAAGCGCTGGCCGAAATACCTGGCATAGTAGCGGGCGAGCGCCTGCCTGAGCTCGGGAATGCCTTTCTGCCAGGTGTAGAAGGTCTCGCCATTGGCGAGGCCGCCTGCGGCGGCATCGCTGATGAAGGAAGGCGTCGGCAGGTCGCCCTCTCCGGCCCAGAGCGGGAT
>NZ_RZSR01000911.1:0-2433 GCF_004023265.1 Mesorhizobium sp. M1A.F.Ca.IN.020.06.1.1 | reverse complement strand
GAGGAGGGTGCTTTGCACAAACCTCAATCATGCCGGCTCGTCCATCAGATGCAGGTGCTCGCGGTTGAAGGTGAGCATCACCGCCTCGCCTTCGGCAGGGAGCGCGGTCCCCGCCGGCACCATGGCATGCAGCCTCAGCCCATCGGCATCCAGCGCCAGCCTTGTGGTGGCGCCGAGATAGTTGGTCCCGACCAGACGCGCGGCAACGCCATCGCCGCTCGTGGCGCCCGATACGCGGATGGATTCAGGCCTGAGGCTGCCCCAGCGATGCTGGCCGGAATAGCGCTGCACGAAATCCGGCGGCAGCACGTTGGACGAGCCGACGAAATCGGCGACGAAACGCGTCCTCGGCCGCTGGTAAATGTCCTCCGGCGTGCCGACTTGCATGATTCTGCCGTCGTTGAAGACGGCAACACGGTCGGCCATGGAAAGGGCTTCGCCCTGGTCGTGAGTGACGAAGACGAAGGTGATGCCGAGCACCTTCTGCAGCGACTTCAGCTCTTCCTGCATGTTCTCGCGCAGCTTGAGGTCGAGCGCGCCGAGCGGCTCGTCGAGCAGCAGCACTTTGGGCTGGTTGACGAGCGCCCGGGCAAGCGCGACGCGCTGGCGTTGGCCGCCGGAGAGTTGGCCGGGGCGCCGGGCCCCATAGCCCGGCAGGCGCACCAGCGAGAGCGCCTCTTCCGCCGCCTTCAGCCGTTCGACCCTGCCGACGCCCTTGACCATCAGCCCGTAAGCGACGTTGTCGAGCACGTTCAGATGCGGGAACAGCGCGTAGTCCTGGAAAACGGTGTTGACGTTGCGGCGATAGGGCGGAACGCCTTCGGCCCGCTCGCCGAAGATGGAGATCGAGCCGGCCGTCGGCTGCTCGAAGCCGGCGATCAGTCTGAGGCAGGTCGTCTTGCCGGAACCGGACGGCCCGAGCATGGCGAAGAACTCGCCCGGCGCGATGTCGAGATCGACCGCATCGACGGCGCGCACGCTGCCGAAATGGCGCGAGACTTGTTTAAAGGAAACGGCGGAGGTCATGATCTGTCCTGAAGGTTCAGGCTCTCAAATTCGGGCGTCTGTGCTGCCCCTCGTCCGCCTGCCGGCACCTTCTCCGCGTGAAAGACGGGGAGAAGGGACAAACTCCAGCGCTGGCGCCCCCCTCTCCCCGTTCTTCACGGGGAGAGGGTAAGGGTGAGGGGCAGCGCCAACTTCTAAAGGCTAGGCGAACTCACCGCCCGCCGATGACGCCGATATAGTCCGACACCCAGCGGTAATAGGGCACGCATTTGTCATTCTGGCTGGCGCATTTCGATATCGGCGTCTTCCAGAACTTGATCTTCTCGAAATTGTCGTAACCGTTGGTCTTGCAGCCCTCGTCGCCCAGCAGTTCATTGCCCTTGCAGGCGGCGGGCACGACCGGCAGAGAGCCGAACCAGGACGACACATCGCCCTGGACCTTGGGCGAGAGCGAGTGCTCGAGCCACATATAGGCGCAGTTCGGATGGGCGGCGTCGGCTTCCATCATGGTGGTGTCGGCCCAGCCGGTGACGCCCTCCTCCGGCACGGTCGAGGCGACCGGCTTCTTGGCGGCGACCAGCGTGTTCACCTGATACGGCCACGAGCCGGAGGCGACGACGCCTTCGTTCTGGAAATCGTCGACCTGGATTGCGGCGTCATGCCAGTAGCGGCCGACCAGGGTGCGCTGGGTGCGCAGCAGATCGAGCGCCGCCTTGTACTGGTCTTCGCTGAGCTCGTAAGGGTCCTTGATGCCCAATTCCGGCTTGTGGAACATCAGGTAGTTGGCGGCATCGGCAATGTGGATCGGGCCGTCATAGGCCTGGACACGCCCCTTGTTCGACTTGCCGTCGGGCAGCTTCATCTCCTCGAAAACGACGTTCCAGCTCTTGGGCGCTTCCTTGAAGACGGTGGTGTTGTACATCAGGATGTTCGGGCCCCACTGGTAGGGCACGCCGTAATGCACCTTGTCGACGGTGAACCAGGGCGCGTCCTTGAGACGGTCGTCGACCGTCTTCCAGCTCTTGATGAGGTCGGTGTTGATCGGCTGCACGCGCTTGCCGGCGACGAGACGCAGGGAAGCATCACCAGAAGCCGTCACCAGGTCGAAGCCGCCCTCGTTCATCAGCGAGACCATCTCGTCCGACGTATTGGCGGTCTTGACGTTGACCTTGCAGCCGGTCTCCTTCTCGAAGGCGGTCACCCAGTCGTAGTTCTTGTCGGTCTCGCCCCGCTCGATATAGCCCGGCCAGGCGACGATATTCAGCTCGCCCTCGCCCTTGCCGACTTCCTTGACCTGGGCGATCGCCTGACCCGAGAAGGTCAGCGCAACCGTCAACGCCGTGCATGACTTCAGGAATGCATTCATCATCGATCTCCCATTTTGGCGCATGACCCCGAAACCGATCCGGTTTTCAACAAGGATCACAC
>NZ_RZSR01000910.1:0-2435 GCF_004023265.1 Mesorhizobium sp. M1A.F.Ca.IN.020.06.1.1 | reverse complement strand
GGATCGGCCCGCCGGCCGGCGTCTGCACCAGCACTGCCGTGCTCAAGCCCCCGGGTGCCGCAGGCAGCGGCAGCGTCGTCGCCTCGCCGTTCCAGCGGCCGAGCCTCTGCAGCGAATGCACGACATTGGCATGCGGCAGCGTGCGTCCGGTGTTCTCGCCGCGCGCCACCGGCACCTCGACGACGCCGCGTGCGTAGCGCACCAGCCAGACATCGGCCGCCCCGCCGGGCGCTGTGCCGGCGCCGATGCTCACCTTGCCGTCGCCGAGCGAGAGCGCCGGACCCTTGGCGTACGGGGTTGTCGAGATCAGCCGCTCGATCTCGCCGGGCGCCGCACCGACGGCGTCGGCGCTGCCGTTCACCACCACCTGCGGCGTGAACGGCCCGTCATGGCCGAGCGGCGGCTCGTAGGCGACCTGGCGCTGGGTGAATTCCTGCCGGCCGAAAATGTCCTTCCAGCCGAGATAGTCCCAGTAGGTGACGTTGAAGGACAGCGCCAGCACGCCCGGACGGTCCTTGATCTTGATCAGATTGGCATTGGCCGGCGGGCAGGACGAGCAGCCCTGGCTGGTGAACAGCTCGACCACGGTAAGCGGCTCGGCGGAAGCGGCATCGAGCGTGGCGGCAAGCGCAGCAAATGCCGCGCCGGCAAGCAGGCCGATCCTTGTCTTCAATCCGGTCATGGGAAGCAGTCTCCGTAGCGGGGCGATGCTCCCATTTCGCCGCCGCGGAGGACTTCGTTACAGCTTCACCGGTTTGTGATTGAGAGGCGCCTTCCCCTTCTCCCCTTGTGGGAGAAGGTGGATCGGCGCGCAGCGCCGAGACGGATGAGGGGCGCTCCAGCGGAGTGAGACGCTCGCGAGCGCGTCTGCTAGATTCTTGTCTAGAATTAAGGCGCCACCAAGCTGGAGCACCCCTCATCCGTCGCCTTCGGCGACACCTTCTCCCACAAGGGGAGAAGGGAGGGCGCTACTGCGTCAGCACCGTCTCGGACGGCCGCTGGTTGAAGGCGCATTTGCCGGTCACATTGTAGAAGAAATCGGCATTGGAAACCGGCGCCGGCACCGGGTTGCCGCCGTCTTCCCAGGCCTGGTAGCCGGTCTGGCCGCAGGGCACTGAGGTGAAGATGTCGACCTTCTGGCCGGTCGCGACCTCGGGCATATCGGTGGCGCTGGTGCCGATATAGAGCCGGTTCGAGGTGTTGGGATCGTTCGACTTCAGCACCTTCGGGTTGCCCGAGGGAACGTCCATTTGCAGATAGAGCTGGTCCATCTGGCTGACATCGATCACCGCGCCGGCGCCATTGGCCGGATAGAAGGTATCGGCGCAGGTCGTGACGTACTTGTTGCTGCCGCTGGTCTGGGTGATCGCCCCGCTCGGCAGATTGCTGAAATTGTCGACCGTCGAGGTCGTGCAGACCTGTTTCTGCACCACGGTCGTCGTCGATCCGTTGATAGTGCTGACGGTGGTTGTGCCGTAGCCCTTCGGGTCGCCATAGCCGTTGTAATTATAGCTGATCGTCATCAGCGGCTTGGCCTTGGTCTGGCCGAACTGGGTGCCGTAGAGCGTCATCGTCTTGTTCCAGTAGCCCGACACCTTCGTCACCTTGAAGGTGGACTGGACCAGCGCCGGCGCCTTGCGCACCGAGGAACCGACGCCGACATCGACCGAATTGATCCTGGCGATCTGCATGAAACTGGTCGGCATCGGATAGGCCGCCGTGGCGCTGAACGTCGCCGTGCCGTCGGCGGCGACGTTGACGGCGGTGAGCGTCGCGTCGCCCAGCCCGCTATTGGCGACATAGGCTTGTTGCAGCGCCGTCTGGCGATCGGCCTTCGAGGTCGTGGTCGGCAGCGTGGTGATCGACAGGATCGCGGCATCCAGCGCCTGCTGCATGTTGCTCCTGGTCGTCACCGCCGAGGTGTAGTCGACGGAAAAGCCGACCGCGAGCAGCAGCGGGATCGCCAACAGTGCCATCATCGGCAGCATCGAGCCGCCTTGCGATCGAACGAAATCTCTTGCCGACGAGAACATGCCCCAACCCCATACACACCGGCAATGCAACCTGCCTGCCACCAGAGGTGGAGATATGCCCAAAATGAGTGCATGAAAGTTTAAGTGGATTTGAATTTTTGCGCGGAGGCGCCCTAGCCTTCAAACGCTTGCGCTGCCCCTCACCTGCCTGCCGGCATCCTCTCCCCGTATGGTAACGGGGAGAGAGGCGCCCCCATCGACGATTTCGCCAATTTGGAAAGCTGCAAGAAAGGTACCGAGGCGGCGGCCAGTCCCTTCTCCCCGTCACTTACGGGGAGAAGTGCCCGGCAGGGCGATGAGGGGCAGCGCCGGCCTCCGATCATTGGCCGTGTTCAGACATTGGCGAGCGTGTTTGCCTGCTCTGCTCCGATCTCCCCGGGCCCACCGCTTGCCCCTTAAACC
>NZ_RZSR01000909.1:0-2437 GCF_004023265.1 Mesorhizobium sp. M1A.F.Ca.IN.020.06.1.1 | reverse complement strand
GTTCCAGAGCGATGCCGAGATCATCGTGCGGGCCGTGCAGACCAAGTATCTTGCCGGCGGCTATCCCGATGCCAAGGCCGCGCTCGACGACGCCGCAAGCCAGATCGCCTCTGCGACCGGCCTGCCGGTCAAGTGAGCGTCGCTTTTCCTTCTCCCCTTGTGGGAGAAGGTGGATTGGCGCGTAGCGCCAAGACGGATGAGGGGTGTTGGACGGATTGCCGTCGTTGCCAAGCTGGAACACCCTCATCCGGCCGCTTCGCGGCCACCTTCTCCCACAAGGGGAGAAGGCAAGACAGGGCAGCGCCTGCATCGACCATTGGCACTGCTCCAGCAATTCAACACATGATCAAGACCGTGCCCGCTAGGAAGGCGCGACCCGAAACTGGAAGGAGGAGGAACACGATGCGCTACCGCAACGCCGCCGCGTATCGCTTCCTCACGCCTTATCTCCTGATCTTCGCCATCTTCTGGATCTGGCCGATCATCAGCTCCTTCCTGATCTCCTTCCAGGCGACCCGCACCGTGCCGTGGCGCTTCGCGCCGACCTTCAACTGGGGCCGCCTGATCGGCGATCCCGCCTTCTTCAACGCGCTGAAGAACACGCTGCTTATCCTCGTCATCCAGGTTCCGGTGATGATCTCGCTGGCGGTCGTGATGGCGGTGCTTTTGAATTCGGCGCTGCTCAAGGCGCGCGGCCTCTACCGCTTTGCGTTCTTCGCCCCCGTCGTGGTCGGCGAGGTCGCCTACTCGGCGGTGTTCCGGCTGATGTTCAGCCTCGATTTCGGCATCGTCAACAAGCTGTTGAGCAGCGTCGGCCTGGAGAAGATCGACTGGTTCTCCAACGTCACGCCGGCCATGGCGCTGATCATGATCGCGGTGACCTGGCGCTGGGCCGGCTACAACGCCATCATCATTCTTGCCGGCCTGCAATCCATTCCCGATGACGTCTACGAGGCCGCCACGCTCGACCGCGTCAGCAAGGTGAAGCAGTTCTTTTACATCACCCTGCCGCTGTTGAAGCCGGTCATCGTCTTTTGCGCCGTGCTGTCGATCATCGGCACCATGCAGCTCTTCACCGAGCCCTTCCTGATCACCGAACGCGGCGGGCCGGGCGGCGGCACCGAAACCCTTGGCCTCTTGCTTTACCGCCAGGGCTTCCGCTCGCTCAATTTCGGCTATGCCTCGGCGATCGCCTACACCATGGCGGGCCTCGCCATCGCAATCACGCTAGTGCAGCTCTGGCTGACGAGGGAGCCGAAATGACCTCGCGCTCGCAAAGGCGGCTCGGACGCAGCATCCTGCTGCATCTCGTCCTGACGCCGCTGGCGCTGATCTGGCTGTTCCCGCTGTGGATGATGGTGGTGTTCTCCACCATGCCCGACAACGGCATCTTCAGCCCCGGCATCGAGCTTCTGCCGCATGACAGCTTCCTCGACAATTTCAACAATCTGCAGCGCGACACCAATTTCGTCGGCGCGATCGGCATCTCGGTCTCGGTGGCGGTGACCTACACCTTTCTCTCGGTACTGGTGACCTCGATGGCCGGCTGGGCGCTGGCGCGCTACGACTTCCTCGGCAAGGGCGTGGTGGTGGCGATCATCTTCGGCACCATCACGCTTCCCTACGCCGTGGTGCTGATCCCGCAATTCATCATGGTGGCGCGCGACTTCCAGCTCGCCAACACCTGGATCGCGCTGATCGTGCCGCCGCTGTTCAATTCGCTCGGCGTGCTCTTCATGCGCCAGGCCTTTTCGATGATGCCGGCCGAGCTGGTCGACGCGGCGAGGGTCGAAGGCGTGAAGGAATGGCGCATCTTCCTGTTCGTGGCGCTGCCCTTGGCGCGGCCGATGCTGGCGGCCCTCGCCATCATCCTCTTCCTCGCCTCGTGGAACAACTATCTCTGGCCGCTTTTGATCAACAGCCAACCCGGCGCGATGACGGCGCCGGTGGCGCTCGGCACGCTGATCGGCCTGACCAAGGTGTCGTGGGGCGGCATCATGGCCGGCGCCGTCATGCTGACCGTGCCGATGCTGATCGTCTTCGTGCTGCTGCAGCGCCATTTCATCGCCGGCATCGCCGCCGGCGCGGTCAAATAGGATAGGAACGAAATGGCCGCCGTCACCCTCACCAATGTCGTCAAGCGTTTCGGCACCTTCGAGGTCGTCCATGGCGCCAATATCGACATTGCCGACGGCGAGTTCGTCGTCTTCGTCGGCCCGTCGGGATGCGGCAAGTCCACGCTTCTTCGCATGGTCGCCGGGCTGGAGGACATCAGCGGCGGCGAGATCGCCATCGGCGGCAAGGTGGTGAACGATGTCGCGCCGGCCGACCGCGGCATCGCCATGGTGTTCCAGTCTTACGCGCTCTATCCGCACATGACGGTGGAGCAGAATCTGAGCTTCGGCCTGCGCATGAACGGCAATCCGAAGGCCGACAC
>NZ_RZSR01000908.1:0-2437 GCF_004023265.1 Mesorhizobium sp. M1A.F.Ca.IN.020.06.1.1 | reverse complement strand
TGGCCGGCCGCCTGGCCGGCGCTGAACAGCTGCACGGGATCGGTGTCGTCGGCCGGATCGGTCTGTCCAGACAAGCCTTCCGCCTGAAGCGAAATGCGGCGCGGAAGCGGCCATGACAGCTTGACCGTGGCGTGCAGCTTGTCCCAGTCGAGCCAAAGCGGCGGCATGCCCGGCGCCACAGTCCGCAACGGTCCGCGCAGGTTCGCCACGGGCGACAGAGGCTGGGTGATGCGAGCGACGACGTTCATATCGCCGGTCGAGGCCGCTACATTCCTGGCATCGTCCTGATAGGCCAGGCTGTCGCAGGCGACCGTGAAGTCCAGTGGATAACCGCTGACCGTGAGATTGGCGCAGTCGGCCTTGATGCCCTTGCCTCCAAGCTCGGCCACGGCCCGCTCGGCCTCGGTCTTGACCTTGCCGGCGAGATAGAACCATCCGCCGCTGTAGAGCGCGAACAGCACCAAGATGAACGCCGCAAGCCAGAACAGCCGGCGGCGAGGTTTGCGCGATCGCTCGTCACTTGACGTCATGCTGCGGCTCTCGTTAACCCCTCATGCGGCGAGCGGGTGGTTGTTCTTACGCACGACAAGCGGGGACAGAAGAAGCACCTTACCGGTGTGGTGTCGTCACTCGAATGCAATCAGGCTTGGCGATATGGGCGATTTTTGGGTTTTTGGCTACGGGTCGCTGATCTGGCGGCCCGGTTTCGCACATGTCGAGACGCGGCGCGCCCGTCTTTACGGCTTCCGCCGGTCGCTCTGCGTCTATTCCTTCGTCCATCGCGGTACGCGTGAGCGGCCGGGCCTGGTGCTCGGCCTCGACCGCGGCGGCTCCTGCGTCGGGCTCGCCTTCCGCGTGCCCGGCGATTTGCGTGACGAAGTGCTTTCCTATCTGCGCGAGCGCGAGCTGGTGACCAGCGTCTATCTCGAACGCACTCTCGATGTCCGGCTGGATGGGGCGGGACAAGGCGGAACGGTCGAAGCGGTCGCCTACATCGTCGACCGCGCGCATGAGCAATATGCCGGCGGGCTCGACGCCGGCCATGCGGCAAAAGTCGTGCGCGGCGCCGTGGGCCAATCGGGCAGGAACGAAGACTATGTCCTGAGCACAGTGGAGCATCTGAGGGCGCTCGGCATCCGCGACCACTGGCTGGAAGAGGTGGGGCGGCAGGTCGCGCCTTCGTGAAGATCTGGCCCGATCAAAAAGCAAAACCATGCCTTTGACCTCGGCAAGGCACGACCTAGCTTAGCCGCAATCCATCCTCTGGGCACCCATGCCCTTCCCAGCATCACGGAGATCAGTCTTGCAGAAACGCCGTCTCGGTCGCACCGACCTTTCCATCGCGCCGCTGGTCCTTGGAGGCAACGTCTTCGGCTGGACCGCCGACGAGAAGACCTCGTTCGACCTGCTCGACCGCTTTGCCGAGGCCGGCTTCAACGCAGTCGACACGGCGGACGCCTATTCGCGCTGGGCGCCGGGCAACAAAGGCGGCGAATCCGAAACCATCATCGGCAACTGGATGAAGAGCCGCGGCAACCGGGACAGCATCGTCGTCATCACCAAGGTCGGCTCCGACATGGGACAGGGCAGGCGGGACCTCTCCGCAGCCTATATCGAAAAAGCGGTCGACCAATCGCTCAAGCGGCTGCAGACCGACGTCATCGACCTCTATCTGTCGCACTGGCCGGACCCGGCCACGCCTTACGAGGAAACGCTCGGCGCCTATCAGCGCCTGCTCGAGAAGGGCAAGATCCGCTATCCGGGCTGCTCCAATCTCGATGCGGGGCAATTGCGCGCGGCCCTGGATGTCGCCAGCCTGCGGGGCTTGCCGCGTTACGAGGTTCTGCAGCCCGAATACAATCTGTACGATCGCTCTTCGCTGGACGGCCCGCTGCTCGACCTGTGCAAGGCGGAAAGCCTCGGCGTCATCACCTATTTCGGCCTGGCCAAGGGGTTCCTCAGCGGCAAATACCGCAGCAAGGCCGACCTTGGCCGGAGCGAGCGTGGCGAAGACGTGGCCGAGTATCTCAACGAACGCGGCATGCGCATTCTCTCCGCGCTCGATGCCGCGGCCGGGCGCCATTCGGCCAAGCAGGCCGAAGTGGCGCTCGCCTGGATCATGGCGCGGCCGGGCATCAGCGCGCCGATTGCCAGCGCCACGACGCCCGCACAGATGGAAAGCCTGATCCGCGCCGCATCGCTCAAGCTTTCCGCCGACGACATCGCAGCGCTCGATCGCGCCAGCGCTTAAGGCGTGTCGATATTCAGGCGGATGCCGGCCTGACCTGGATCCAACATGCGTTAGTGCAGCAGGTCCCCCGCACGATCGTCCAAGACCTTGCAGATAGCCTCGCGATAATTCCTACCCGATCGCGGCAGGAATTGAGGTTCGGCATGGTCGGAGAAGTTTTGTCCGAAGCGCAGCCCTGGCAGCAGG
>NZ_RZSR01000907.1:0-2439 GCF_004023265.1 Mesorhizobium sp. M1A.F.Ca.IN.020.06.1.1 | reverse complement strand
GGTTTGCCGTTTTTCTCTCCGCCTGGAACCGCCGCAAAGGCCGCTGGTAGGCTGTTTTCGCGGCGATCGCTGCGCATTCGACCGCCTCGCAGTTCGCCTTGCGTCAACCAAGATGCATCGCAAGATATATCTTGACTCCACCCGCCACCTAGCTAAGATATATCGTAAGATAGAACTCAAGGAGCGATCCATGCACAAGCATAATCCCTTCGGGCACAACCATTTCGGTCAGCGCATATTCATGCACATGGCCGGTCGTTTCGGTGGTCGCGGCGGCGGCTTTGGTCCCTTCGGCCAGGGCATGCGCGGCGGCGGCCGCGGCGGTCCGGGCGACATGTTCCGCGCCGGCCGCATGTTGGCCGACGGCGATCTCAAGCTGATCACGCTGTCGCTTCTGGCCGAGGCGCCGCGGCACGGCTACGACATCATCAAGGCGCTGGAGGAACGCACCAGCGGCATCTACAGCCCGAGCCCGGGCGTGGTCTATCCGACGCTGACCTTTCTCGAAGAGGCCGGCTATGCCGTCTCGTCAAGCGAAGGCAACAAGAAGGTGTTCTCGATCACCGAGGCGGGCAGGGCGCATCTCGAGCAAAATCGCGAGATGATCGATCACGTGCTCGACCATCTCGAGCGGTTCGGCCGCAAGATGGCCAAGGCGCGCGACTGGTTTGGCTGGAACGACGAGGGCGAGGACGTCGGCCGGCGCGGCCGTCACGAAAAGCGCGACCGGTTCCGCGCACTGCGCCACCGCCTACGCGCCGCGCTCAGCGATATCGTCGATGCGCCGGAGGACAAGCAGGCCGAGGCGATCAGCATTCTGGAAGACGCCGCCGCAGCGCTCGAGGCCCTCTCACGTCGCTGAGTCGCCCGGCACTGAACGGGCTATTGCTGGCTCGACCGATGACCGTCAAAGCGGGATGACTTCCAAAAGTCATCCCGTTTATCTTTGTGTGAGCATGATCTTCCCGAAAACCGCTGCACAGTTTTCGGGTTCATGCTGTAGTGAAAATCGTCCTGCGGCACGCTATGTGATGCAGGACGATTTGCCGCTGGAGGATGCGCTATGTCTTTTCTGAAACGTCTTTTCGGCGGCGGCGGTGGTGAGGCGACGGACACCGGAGCCGCGAAGCCGGCAAAGCAGGTCGAGCACAAGGGCTTCCTGATCAGCGCCACGCCCTACAAGGCGGACGGCCAGTACCAGACCTGCGGCGTCGTCTCCAAGGAAGTGGACGGCGTGATGAAGGAGCACCGCTTCATCCGCGCCGACCGTTTCGCCGGGCTGGACGATGCGGTCGACATCTCGATCAAGAAGGGCATCCAGCTCGTCGACGAGCAGGGCGAGCGGATGTTTGGATAGCCGTTGCCGCAGGGTTCTTTTTTTGCCGGGATCAGAACGCGACTTTGTCGCCGCCCTTCAGCTGCAGGATCTGCCGCGCCTCGTCGGGCGTGGCGATCGAGGCGCCGAGGCCCTCGATGATCTGGCGGACCTTCGTTACTTGTTCGGCGCTCGAGCGGGCAAGCTTGCCCTTGCCGATCCATAACGAGTCCTCCAGGCCAACCCGCACATTGCCGCCCAGCGCGATCGCCTGCGTGGCGATCGGCAGTTGGTGGCGGCCGGCGCCCAGCACCGACCAGTGATATTCGTTGCCGAACAGCCGATCGGCCGTGCGCTTCATATGGGCGACGTCCTCCGGATGCGTGCCGATTCCGCCGAGGATGCCGAACACGCTCTGGACGAAGAACGGTGCCTTCACCAGCCCGCGCTCGACGAAATGCGCCAGGGTATAGAGATGGCCGATGTCGTAGCACTCGATCTCGAAGCGCGTGCCGTTGTCGGCGCAGGTGCGCAATATGTGCTCGATATCGCCGAAAGTATTGCGGAAGATCCGGTCGCGCGACGATTCGAGATAGGGCCGCTCCCACTCATGCTCGAACGTCTTGAAGCGCTCCAGCATCGGAAACAGCGCGAAGTTCATCGAGCCCATGTTGAGCGAGGCGACCTCGGGCGCGAAGACTTTCGCGGGCCTGACGCGTTCCTCCACGCTCATCGTCGCCGCACCACCGGTGGTGATGTTGACGACGCAGTTGGAGCGCTGCTTGATGACCTGCAGGAAAGGGGCGAACGCCTCGGTCGACTGGTCGGGGCGTCCGTCGACCGGATTGCGGGCATGAAGGTGGACGATCGCGGCACCCGCCTCGGCCGCCTCGATAGCGGCGGTCGCGATCTCCTCGGCCGTCACCGGCAAGTGCGGCGACATTGACGGCGTGTGGATCGAGCCTGTGACCGCGCAGGTGATGATGATCTTGTTCTGGCTTGCCACTTTTTGATGCCCTGATCCTGATCTCTTCGCTATCCGAACGCGCCCTGTTCGACCGCGTCCTGTTCGACCGCTTGGGCGATGCCGGCAATGAACCGCTCGACGGCACGATATAGAACAG
>NZ_RZSR01000906.1:0-2441 GCF_004023265.1 Mesorhizobium sp. M1A.F.Ca.IN.020.06.1.1 | reverse complement strand
TCGACGGCCGCGCTCGATTGTAGAGGCAGAGCGTTTTTCCGTCGGCCCTCAGCGTGAATTGCCGGCCAATCTTGTCAACGATCGTGTATTTTCCCTGGGTGCGCTGATTGACGAGCGATTCATGGCCTTTTTCGTCGACGACGAAGATGGCCGGGATGTCGCCCGCGAACTCCAGGAACATCTTGGTGCCGTCGTCGAAAGCGACGCGCGGCTTCAGGCCATCATCGCCGACATAGACGTAATCGTAGTTGAGGGCGGCATAGTTGAGGTTCTTGAGATCGGGATCGGCAGCGCTTTGCCGGGCCTGGGAAAGCAGGCGCGCGTCTTGATCCTCATCCCCATATTTGAATCGGACCTGGAAGGACGCGCGATCGCGATCGCTGTCGGTGGCTTTGAGCAACAGCGAATAGACGCGCCGGTCGGTAACGACGTTGACATTCGTCCAGGCGTCCCGTTCGAGCGGCTTGATGAAGAGAAAGCGCGAGCCGCGTTTCGGCACGATCGACCAGCCTTTGGTGTCACCGGCCGAAACGGTCTCGATGACTTCGGACGGGCTGAGCTCAATCATCGTGGAGACGCCGAGCGCGGCACTGACGGTCGTCACATTGTCGTTGTCGAAAGGCACGTAGCGGATGCGATAGTCGCGCGCGGCGGCGGAACTGGCCGAGCCAAGCAAGATCAGCAGCGACAGAGCGGCCGCAAGGTGGGTCTTCATTGCGCGCTCCCGGCGGTTGGCGCGGACTCCTGATCGCGACGGTATTCCAGGACCTGGAAGCCAAGCGGATTGTCGAAGCGCCATTCGTTTTTGATCGGCGTCGTCGTGTAACGGAACTTGACCACGGCCACCCAATTGTCGGTCGTGGAAGAATTCTCGCGACGCGTCGTGGTCGAAAACCGCACCGATGCCGTCGTATTGTTGAGCAGGGAAACCGACTTGACGTCGACGGAGATGGTGACGTTGCGACCGTAGAGCTTGTCGAGCGATTGCGCGTTGGACGGCGTGTAGCCCCAAGTCAAATCCTTGGCCGCCGTTCCCGTCGAATAGAGCTGCGCAAGATCGTAGTTCTGCTTGATCTCGCGCGCGTCATAGGTTTCGCGGGCGCGAATATAGCGAACGAGATTGGCGGCGGTGACCGCCTCATTCTGCGACAGATCGCCGGGTTTGAGCGCGCGGGCAATTTCGAGGTATCCGGTCGTCTTGTCGACCTCGATCACATAGGGCTCGAATTGCTTGAGCGGAAGGATGAGCACGAGCGTCAGCAATGACAGGCCTGCAACGACACTGGCGACGCCGCTGACAAGCCAGGCCAGCGTGCGCGACCGTCTCAGCGACCGGTGTGTGTCGTCCTCCCAGGTCGCGCCTGCCTCATAGTAGCGGTCGTCGACCGGTTCGCCGGGCTCGGCGGCGATGCTTGCCTGGATTTTTGTCACTTTACTTTAGCCTCACGTCAAACCTCGCGCGACGGCCCAAGCCGCACTCTGAGGCGGTTGCCTGCGCTTCTATGCCAATGGCCTCCCGTTATCGCGCGCCGCTTGTTGAATGGATGATCGAGCCGCCTCGCTACTGCGGGATGATCTCAGCCGCTGCCACCGGTTTGCAACGGCCCGCGCTCCGGAATAGCGGGCGACATTGCCCGGAACATTGCCATAGGAGCGGTATGCGCCGACGGTGCTGAGATAGCCGCCGCCGTTGAGAATCGAGGCGATCGCCGGAATTTGCATCAGCACATAGATGCCGATGATCGTGACCAGGACGAGCGGCAGGACCATCGACATCTTGTTGTCGACGCTGGCGCCTCCCGACGTGGCGGTATTCAAGGCAAGATTGACCAGCGAAAAATAGAAGCCCAGGAAGCCATATATGAGAATCTGCTGGATGATCAGATAGGTGGTCAGCGTAATGAAGCCCTCGCTCATCCGCGTTGACCACCGGTAGAGCCAAAGCACAATCCAGACCGGCGCGAGCGCCAGAGTGATGAACAGCATGATCTTGGCCGCGATGATTGCCGCGATGGCAAGCGCCGAAAAGATGATGGCGGCCAAAAGCACGATCGTGGAAAGCAGCGCGCCGAATATGTCGTAAAAGGTGCCGCTGTAGACCTGATTGGCGACATCCTGGGCACCTCGGTAGAGGTTGTCGATCAGTGCTGGAATCGCATCTTGATCCGAGAGCTGGTTGCCGGTGGCGCGCGACACGGCCCCGACGATGATCTTGCCGATTTCGTTCGGCACCGCCTGCACGAGCTTGTAGATCGTCTCGGAGAATGTGCCCCAGCCAGTCAGCAACAGATAGATGACGACCGCGCGACCGAGGCGATATGCAGACTCGATCGGAGAGATCGTCTCGCGGCCGCTGAGGATCGAGTAGCCCCACCAGATGATGTAAATGGTGAGCATCAGCGCGTAGACATTCCCCAGCGCGTAGCCGAGCTGCATGTAGA
>NZ_RZSR01000905.1:0-2444 GCF_004023265.1 Mesorhizobium sp. M1A.F.Ca.IN.020.06.1.1 | reverse complement strand
CTATCAAGCGCGCACTGCGCGACCTGCAGGCAGCTGGGGTCCTCGTTTCCGTTGCCGGCAAGGGCACCTATGTCAAGAAAAGACAGAAGAAGGTGGTGCGCAAGCTTGACGTGCATTTTCCAAACTATGAGGGAGCAACGATCAAGCTCATTGCTACAACTCGAGAGATTATTACTGATCCAACATTAAACGCCTTCAATATTCCTAAATCCGCAATGCTCTGCATCCGAAAGATGATCTTTCTGCAAGGCGCTCCGTTTATGTACGATGCGACCTTCATCTCGCCAGATATTGGTGAAGATATTATAGAGGAGTTCGGCGGAAGTTTTGTCGTCAATGCGCTGAAGCAGCATGACATTCATGTTATCAAGACCGATCTGATGATAGACGCGGCACCAGCCGTCGGCGAGGTGGAGGAAGAGTTCCGTATCCCGACAGGATATCCGATGCTTCGGCGATCTTATAAATACACAACTTCCGAACCGAACATCATTGTGTATGGTGTCGCACAAGCCCCGTTCGACCAACTCACGTGCTCGCTCAGCATCCTAGGGAGTCCAATCGCGGAAGGCTGAAACGGTTTCTCGGGCGGTCATGCCCGTTGGCGACCCATTGTGAGTAGGTCGCCGACCGGCTCGAGAAAGGATCACGACCGTCGCGTACCAGAGGCGAGGACCACCACAATCGTCTGCTCCCTAATTCATCTTTGGGCCACCGGCCGCCCGCACCAGTCACAATGGAGGCGGTCTCACAGTCTCACAGCAGCTACCACATCCACAATCATGCAGTAGGCCAGTAGGCTCTCAACGCGCCTGGTTCCCTGGTTCAAATTCCCGGTCAGATCACACAGATGTACCCCCCGGCAGCCGCCGGCCAGCCGCACCGACGTTTGCAGATCGCCAAGCGATCAGCAATTCGTTGCTGGATCTAAGTTTCGGCAGCACGTAACAGTTGTATAACGTCGGCAATGGCGCTGTCCGTCCGATCTAAGCTCACCGCCATCTCCACAATCTGTGCGGCTCGTTTTTCGAGTCGCGTATCGCGCAGATTCCGTACAAACTTTCGTTCGATATCAGCCTCGCTCATAGGGTTGCGGGGGTGGCCGGGAGGCCAGTCCACGGTTGCGGAGCAGGTTTGTCCATTCTTCAAAAAGATGGACACGGAGGCGCGCTGCGCCTCTCCCTTCCAAAGCGCAGCTTCTGCTGCCGGATCAAGTTCGACAGCTGTCTTCGCCAGTAAAGCTCTCACGTCTGGATCGCTTTGAGTCGACGCGCTATGCCAACTCGCGCCTGGCTCTTTTGACAATAGAAGCATAGCCGCAACATACTGCACTGAGAACTGGCCGTCGAGTTCGGACGATGGCATGTCATACGAGAACCAGCTTGCCAGTTTGGCTCCTCCGCGAATGGAGACCTTTTCGATCTGTCTTGGATCAATATTGTGGTCTTTCTGAATAGCTAGCACTGCCCCTATTGTCGGGTGCAGCGCGTAGCAGGCTGGATATCCTTTGAAGCAAGTTTTTGCGATGCGCCAGGTGGATCCCAAGCCGCTGGAAAATTGAGAGGGATCAAACTGGTCAGATCCGATGATCGCCGCAAATCCGCGTTCTGGGTCACTGAGCATAGAAAACGGCCCGAGGATGCCTTGTCGGGCACAAAGCGCCGCCTCGACTCCGCCAAGTGCCATTTGTCCGTAATTCGCCTTAAGAGCGTGCGCCGGCCGGCCATATTCCACATACCATAAAGGGATATTTGTATTGCCAGCCGCATGCCCGAGAGCAGATCGAAACTGCTCCTCAGATCCACCTAAAACGACCATTGCAGCTGCACCAGCTGCCACGCCATGCCACGCGTGATACGATGCGAACCGTCGATAGGCTTCAGGCGTGGCCCTTGTCGCATCATGAAGTCGGACTCCGGCCTCGTATCCTGCTACTAGCCCTGTGAGGAACTGTCTTGACGTTGTATTCCGGTGCTCCGCCATTGCCAAAGCGGCCGGAATAACTGTCGCGCTTGGGTGACCCGAAAGCGTGTCTTCGTAATCAAGGATGTCTGCGAGCCATGCATTGACCTTAGCCGCATGGGAAGGCGCAAGCTTCAATTGAGTTCCAAGAACGCTGCACCCCTGGGGACCGTCGCCGTTTTCGTATGCCGCAATGACTCGTCGCCCCAAGTCGGTCTGCGTGCCGGCAACGATGCAACCGATAGTATCAAGCGTTACAAGCTTTGCTAGATGAATGACTTCACTGGGAAGATCGTCAAATCCGAGTTGAGACAGGTGCCGCGCCATCTGCATCGCATGTTCATGAACCTGCGCTCGAGGGAACAGAGTGTGCTCAAAGCGGGAGGTTGGAGCGGAAGCTTCAATTTCGCGAGAGTTATCAGTGAGCATTGACGCCGAGCCTCACTTGGCAGGACATACAGGTATTATACCTTATATACATG
>NZ_RZSR01000904.1:0-2445 GCF_004023265.1 Mesorhizobium sp. M1A.F.Ca.IN.020.06.1.1 | reverse complement strand
CTCCAGCGTGTCGACCGCCGACTTCAGCTTCGCGTCCGGGATCTCGATCTTGGCGGCGCCGCGCAATTCCTTGACCATGGCGAAATACTTGTCGCGGATGACGGCCTGCTTGGCCTGGTCCTTGACGTCGTCGAAGGCCGGCGGCTGCTTGGCGCGCTTGTCCTCGACCTTGATGACATGCCAGCCGAACTGCGACTGGACCGGCTCCTTGCTGTACTTGCCGACATCAAGCGCAAACGCGGCCTTGTCGAACTCCGGCACCATCTGCCCGGGACCGAACCAGCCGAGGTCGCCGCCATTCGACTTGCCGCTCGGGTCGCTCGTGTGCTCGTTGGCGAGCTTCTGGAAATCGGCGCCGCCGTCGAGCTGCTTGATGATCGCCTCGGCTTCTTCCTTCGTCTTCACGAGGATGTGACGGGCGTGAATCTCATTGACCGGCGGCGTGTTGGCAATTTCCTGGTCGTAGCGGGCGCGGATATCTGCATCCGTCACCTTGTCGACGACTTCCTTCTCGACGACCTCGCCGTGCAGGGCGCGCTGCTGCAGGAAGGCCATCCGACGCAGGAAATCGGCATCCTTGTCGAGGCCGCTGTCGACCGCTTTCTTGGCCATGACGCGGATTTCAATGGCCGCCGAAAGAGCAGCGGCGCGGCGCTGTTCCGGCGGCAGCTGCGCGAACTGCTGCGACAGCTCGCCTTCGGCCAGCGCGAGATCGGCCTCGGTCAGCTTCTCGCCGTTGATGGTGGCGACCACGGCGTTGGGATCCACGGGAGCGGCTGCGGGAGCCGCCGCGCCCGGCTGGGCGGGCTTGGTTTCCTGCGCCATCAGCGGCGACAGCGAAAGAGCCGAGAGCCCGAAGGCCAAGCCAAGGCTGGCGAGCGACGCGCGGCGGAACGACAGGGACATCAAGATAACTCCAATGGGGATTGCCGATAAGGATCGCTTGAACGGGAAGGTTCCAGATCAGTCCGATTGTGGCGGAATTTGGCGCTGCCCATAGGGCTAACGCGGCGTTGACATCAGTTGAGCCCCCTCTTATCTGTCCAACGACTTGGCGTCCAGAACCGTTTTCCGGGCGCTTTTTGCGTTTGTCCGCATTCACGCGGATTTGATGGGCCCGCCAGGCGCCTGTCGCAAACGGCTAAAATTGCTATCGAAAGGACCATTGGATGGTCAGTCTCGGCGCTCTCGCGCGTAAGGTTTTCGGCTCTTCCAACGACCGCCGAGTCAAGGCGACAAGGCCCCGGGTCGAGGCCATCAATGGGTTGGAAAACGAGATGCGGGCGCTCTCCGATGCCGAGCTTGCCGGCCGCACCGAGAAATTCCGCCAGGACTTCGCCAATGGCGCCTCGCTCGACGACCTGCTGATACCGGCCTTCGCAACAGTGCGAGAGGCGGCCCGCCGCGTTCTCGGCATGCGTCCCTTCGATGTCCAATTGATCGGCGGCATGGTGCTGCACAATGGCGGCATCGCCGAGATGCGCACCGGTGAGGGCAAGACGCTGGTCGCCACCTTGCCGGTCTATCTCAACGCGCTCGCCGGCAAGGGCGTCCATGTCGTCACAGTCAACGACTATCTTGCCAAGCGCGACGCCGAATGGATGGGCCGCGTCTACAAGTTCCTCGGCCTCACCGTCGGCATCATCGTACACGGCCTCTCCGACGACGAGCGCCGCGAGGCCTACGCCGCCGACGTTACCTACGCCACCAACAACGAGCTCGGCTTCGACTATCTGCGCGACAACATGAAGTATGAGCGCTCGCAGATGGTCCAGCGCGGCCATGCCTACGCCATCGTCGACGAAGTCGACTCGATCCTTGTCGACGAGGCGCGCACGCCGCTGATCATTTCCGGTCCGCTCGAGGACCGCTCGGAAATGTACAACACCATCGACGCCTTCATGCTGAAGCTCGGCCCGGCCGACTACGAGGTCGATGAAAAACAGAAAACCACGATCTTCACCGAGGACGGCACCGAGAAGCTGGAAAACATGCTGCGCGATGCCGGCCTGTTGAAGGGCGAGTCGCTCTACGACGTCGAGAACGTCGCGATCGTCCACCACGTCAACAATGCGCTGAAGGCGCACCTGCTGTTCCAGAAGGACAGGGACTACATCGTGCGCAACGGCGAGATCGTCATCATCGACGAGTTCACCGGCCGCATGATGCCCGGCCGCCGCTATTCGGAAGGCCTGCACCAGGCCCTCGAGGCCAAAGAGCATGTGCAGATTCAGCCGGAGAACCAGACGCTGGCCTCCGTCACCTTCCAGAACTATTTCCGCCTTTACAAGAAGCTCGCCGGCATGACCGGCATGGCGCTGACCGAGGCGGAGGAATTCGCCAACATCTACAATCTCGAAGTCACCGAGATCCCGACCAACCTGCCGGTCGCCCGCAGGGACGAGGACGACGAGGTCTACCGGACGGTGGACGAGAAGTACAAGG
>NZ_RZSR01000903.1:0-2448 GCF_004023265.1 Mesorhizobium sp. M1A.F.Ca.IN.020.06.1.1 | reverse complement strand
AGGCAGGTCAGGCGGCCGCGGTGCACGCGGCCGCGACCGGCTACCGCGACCGCTCGCATTTCGACGGCCAGGATGTGCTGGAGAGCGGCCTGCCGGGCCCTGGCAACGCCACAACCGGTTGGCTGAATCGGGCGATAGCCAGCCTCCCGGCAGGTGAAAGAGTGGCCAAGCTCGGCGGGCTGGCGGTCGGCCCATCGATGCCGCTGGTGATCCGTGGCGCAGCACCCGTGCTCGGCTGGGCACCGCAGGCGCTGCCGACGCCCAGCGATGCGCTGGCGGAGCGTGTGCTCGACCTCTACAACCATCGCGACCCGGTGCTGGCAGCGGTGCTGCAGAAGGGCCTCGACGCCGACCGCATGGCGATGAGCGACCAGCTCGATGGCAGCACGATGAAACCCTACGGCGGCCTCGCCAACGCCGCCTGCATGCGCCAGTCCGCGCAAGGCGCGGCGAAACTGATGGCCGCCGACGACGGGCCGCGCATTGCGGCGCTGGCCTTCGACGGCTGGGACACGCATGTCAACGAGGGCGGCGCCACCGGGCGGCTCGCCAAGCTGCTCGGCGGCCTCGATGGCGCCTTCGAGGAATTCGAGAAAGGGCTCGGCGAGCGCTGGAAGGACACCGCGATCGTCGCCATCACCGAATTCGGCCGCACCGCCCGCGTCAACGGCACCGTCGGCACGGACCACGGCACCGGCACGGTAGTGCTGCTCGCCGGCGGCGCGATCAAAGGTGGCCGCGTCATCGCCGACTGGCCGGGGCTGAAGCCGGCTCAGCTCTACCAAGGCCGCGACCTCGCGCCGACCAGCGATGTGCGCGCGGTGTTGAAGGGGTTGCTTGCCGAGCAGTTCGGGCTCTCCGCCGCCGTGCTCGGCGACAAGGTGTTTCCGGACTCAGGAGAGGTGAAGCCGATGCGGGATTTGGTGGCGTGAGCCTCGACTTTTCCCATCGGTGACAGGTGCGGCGTCTGCTGTCATTCGTCATTGTCGGGCGGAGCAAGGAAGCGAAGCGACGCATGCAGATCCTAGCATCCATTCTGCGAAGTTGAGGCGTCGCTGCGAGGCAGAATTCTGCTCCGCTGGATTCTACGATTAAAGGTAACGGCATGGATCCTCGGGTCTCCGCGTCCGCTTCGCTCCCGCTCCGCCCGTGGATGACGAAGCCGAGGGACTTCAGCAAATTAGGACCGCTTTCGGGAAGCCCACCGACATGACTGCCTCGTGTAAGTCGAAAAAGCCCGCGCCGTTGCCAGCGCGGGCGTCGATGGCGATCCGAGAGCAATCACCAGCTCCAATAGCCGCGATGCCAGCGGTGGTGATACCGGAAGCCCGGATGCCAGTGGCGCACGGGCCGGATGAACCGGCGACCGTTCGGCACGCATCTGCCCCAGTGATTCACGTGCCAACCAGGACCGCAGCGCCAGCCGACCGTCTCGACTGGCAGCGGCGCAGCGCTGGGCTTTGCCATCGGCATGGCCTGCGCGCCGGCGGAGAGCATCAAAGTGCCGGCGGCCAATGCGAACGGTAGAAAATATTTGGTGAGCATAAAGTTCGTCTCCGTGATTCATCCCTACCGCCGTGAAACGGACGGCAAGGTCGAAATCCGTCGGATGGGATGGATCACATCCTCGTTATCGGGCCGCGTCGTTGAGCGTCGCCACGGTCTTCAGCGCGCCGTCGAGCATGTCGCCCTTTTCGTCCTTCAGCGCCGCTTCGCGCAGGCGGCGGATCCAGTCGGCGGCGTCTTCGCGGCCCTTGAGCATCGGGAGGGCCGAGAGCACGCGGTCGAATTTCGACTGGGCACGGGCGTGGGTGTCGCTGTAGCCCTTGATCAAGCGGCGGCAATTCAGGATCTCCAGCCCAAGCGCATAGTTTTCGCGCGCATGGGCAAGCGCCAGTTCGTACCAGCGCTCCAGATGCTCGACCTCGACCTTGTGGCGCAGCAGGCGGCGCCGCCAGCGGTGCAGGCCGCCGATGAACCAGAGCATGGCGAAGCCGGTGAAACTGTCGGTGCGGATATGGCGGCCGCGGTTGATGCGGCGGTCAAGGAAGGCGGCGAGCTTCGGGCGGTTCTCGATGTAACTGCCGATTGCTAGCGGCAGCGTGCCGCAAAATTCCTCGATGCGCGGATGGAAATATTCGGTGACCTGCAGGACCAAGCCTTCCCTGACACCGACTTCCTTGCGCACGCGCCTGTCGCGGGTCGAACGCGTCTTGAGGTCGGCGACGCGGATCATGTCGTCGTAGCACATGGCGTTGGCCAGATGTTTCGCGGCCGCGACCGACAGCGCATGGCCACGCTCCGCATTGTCCAGCGCGATCGCCTTGTCCAGCCGGTCGAGATATTCGCCGCCATAGGCGGCGTCCTGGTAATCGACGACCTTCTTCAGGCCGCGTTCAGCCATGTCGCGCACAGGCTCCGGGAGCGCCGCGACACGGGCGGCGAGCT
>NZ_RZSR01000902.1:0-2453 GCF_004023265.1 Mesorhizobium sp. M1A.F.Ca.IN.020.06.1.1 | reverse complement strand
CGCGCATGTCCTCCTTGCCGAGCTTCTTCAGCGCCAGCGCCGTCTGGCCGAGCCCGGTCATTTCGGCGAGCGACATGCCGGCAAGGTCCGGCGGGCGGCGCGACAGGAAGGGTTTCAGCACGCCGGCGTAGCGCAACAGCTGCGCGCGCAGGTCGCGCCAAGCCGACTGCTCCGACGGGCTGGCGCCCGTCAGCGCCTCGCCATAGGCGCCGTGCAGCACCAGCGGGCCGTCTTTCGACAATGCGATCGACGGCACGAAATCGCCGCGCTCGATCTTCAGCCCGTGGCGCTCGAGCTCCAGCGTCTTCACCACATCGGGATGCAGGCGGTTGAGCAGATGAGCGACCGAGGAGGCGCGAAACCCCGGCGCGAATTCCTCGGTGCGCGCCGCGCCGCCGACCTCCTTGCCGGCCTCGAGCAGCAGCACCTTGCGTCCCGATTTCGCCAGAGTGGCGGCGGCAACCAGGCCGTTGTGGCCGCCGCCGATGACGATCGCGTCCCAATTCGCTTCAGATGACGTCATGGGCTGGGCTCATATGCAGGGTTGGCTTGGCGAGATCGCGCAGGATCTCGGCGGCGGCGTTGCGTCCGGGCGCGCCCATGACGCCGCCGCCCGGATGAGTGGAGGAGCCGCACATATAGAGGCCGCCGACCGGCGAGCGGTATTGCGCGTAGCCCGGCACCGGGCGGTTGAACAGCAGCTGGTCGAAGGTCAGTTCGCCTTGGAAGATGTTGCCTTCGGTGAGGCCGACCTCGGCCTCGATCTCGCGCGGCGTGCGCACCTCCATATGGACGATGCGGTCGCGGAAGCCGGGCGAATATTCGGCGATCTGCGCAACCACGCTTTCGGCGAAGCCGTCGCGGTCGGCGTCCGTCCAGTCTCGCCCGCCAATTTTGGGCGGCGCGTATTGCACGAAGCAGCTCATGAAATGTTTTCCCGGCGGCGCCATGGTCGGGTCGAGCGTGGTCGGGATCACCATGTCGAGGAAGGGATCGGCCGACCAGCGCCCGGCCTTCCAGTCGTCATAGGCGCGCTCCATGCGCTCAATGGAATCGGTGAAGTGCATGTCGGCGCGGTAGACCGGCGAATCCTTTGGCAGAGCGGTGAATTGGGGAAGCGAATCGAGCGCGATGTTGACCTTGCCGGACGAGCCGCGGATCTTGAAGTTCCTGACCCGCCGAAGGAAGATGTCGGGCAGCTCCTTCTCCTCGACCAGCTTCAGGAAGGTGCGCTTCACGTCGGCGTTTGAGACGACGAGCTTGCCATAGACCTCTTCGCCGCCGGCCAGTACGACGCCCTTGGCCCTGCCGTTCCTAATCAGCACGCGCTCGACCTCGGCGCCGGTGCGGATCGTGCCGCCGGAGGCCTTGAACGAGGCGGCGAGCGCCTTGGTCACGGCACCCATACCGCCACGCGCATAGCCCCAGGCGCCCACCGAGCCATCGACCTCACCCATATAGTGGTGGAGCAGGACATAGGCCGTGCCGGGCGACATGGGCCCAAGCGCCGTGCCGATGATGCCGGAGAGCGCAAAGTTCGCCTTGATGACGTCGGTCTCGAAATACTCGTCGAGGAAGTCGGAGATCGACATCGTCCAGAAGCGCAAGGTCAGCGCCATTTCCTCAGCGGTGAGAACGGCGAATTTCTTGCCGAGATAGAGCAGCTCGCCAAGATCGCGCGGCTTGAAGCTGGTGGGATCGGGCGCGGTGCGCATCAACAGCGGCTGGATGAAGCGGCACTGCCTTGTGACGTCGCGCGAATAGCGGTCGTAGGCCTCGGCGTCGCGCTTGGAGAAGCGGGCGAATTCGCGGCGATGCGCATCGTGGTCGCGGTAGTTGGCGAGATAGTCGCCGTCGCGCGTGAACACCGCGCCGCCTTCATAGGAGATCACCTGCAGGCCGAAGCGCGGCAGCTCCAGATCGCGCATGATCTCGGGCCGGAACAGCGAGCAGACATAGGAGCAGTTGGAGTAGAGAAAGCCCGGCGTCAGCTCGCGGCTGGTGGCCGCACCGCCGACCCAGTCGTTCTTCTCGACCACCAGCACGTCGAGCCCGGCGCGCTGCAGATAGCCGGCGTTGACCAGCCCGTTGTGGCCGCCGCCGATGACGATCGCGTCCCATGCGTTCATGTGCGCTCAACCTCCCTCCGGCCGCCCGTTTTTTGGGTGCGATTTGTTCCCCGATCAGCCGAATTTGGCACGGGTCACGGTTTTTTGTCCAGCCATTTTGAATGAATGTTCAACAAATGGTGTTGCGTTTCTGCGTTGATGCGCTAGGCTTTGCCCCGCATTTCTGGTGTTCCGCTAGCGCGAAGGTGACTTCCGCATTTGAGGCTCAGTCCGATGATCGAAACGGCTAACGCCGAGCCGGAATATGACGACGCGGCCATTCGCTTCCTCGAGGCGCTCTGGGGCGATGGCTACCTGTCGCCGGGCGGCCCGGACGAAGTGGAC
>NZ_RZSR01000008.1:0-19650 GCF_004023265.1 Mesorhizobium sp. M1A.F.Ca.IN.020.06.1.1 | reverse complement strand
AGTCATGCGCCTCGGCTTTGCGCGCCGCGGCGATCACCTCAGCGTCGGTAGCGTCCGGCATGCCGAGCTTGATGTTGTCGCGCAGCGAGCGGTGGAACAGCGCCGTGTCCTGGCTGACCACGCCGATATTGGCGCGCAGCGAATTCTGCGTCACACGGGCGATATCCTGGCCGTCGATCAGGATCCTGCCGCCCTCGAGGTCGTAGAGGCGCAGGATGAGATTGGCCAGCGTCGTCTTGCCGGCGCCGGACGGACCGACAAGCCCGACCTTCTCGCCTGGACGCACGACGAGGTCGATGCCCTCGAGGACCCCTGCCCCTTTCCCGTAGTGGAAGGTGACGTTCTTGAGGTCGATGCGGCCACCCGCAACCACCAGCTCCTTGGCATCCGGGGCGTCGGTCAGGCCGAGCGACTGCGAGATCAGCGCCTTGGAATTTTCCAGCACGCCGAGATTCCTGAGGATACTGTTGAGCTGCATCATCAGCCGTCCCAGCAGCATGTTGAGCCTCAGCACAAGCGAGAGCGTGAAGGCGACGGCGCCGACGGTGATCGAGCCTTCCACCCACAGATAGACTGCAAAGGCGGCGATCGCCGTGATCATGATGCCGGAAAGCGTCGTCAGCGCCACGCGCACGCCGGTCAGCCGCCGCGTGAAGGGCCGCAGCGCATCGAGATAGATGTCGAAGCCGTTGCGGATGTAGCGGTCGTCGCCGTCGGCCGCGAACAGCTTCAGCGTCTGCACATTGGAATAGGAATCGACGAAGCGGCCGGTGATCATCGAGCCGGCTTCGGCGGTCGCCTCGGCATGCTTGCGGATTGCCGGCAGATGGAGCCTGGCCAGCCAGCCGAAGGCGACGATCCAGATCACCACCAGCGCCGCCAGCCTGAGGTTGAGGCCGGCGACCAGCGCCAGCGTCGTCACCGTGTAGACGATCATGAACCAGACGACTTCGATGAAGCTTTCCATGAGGTCGCCAGTGGCCTGCCCCGCCTGCCAGACCTTGGTGGCGATACGCCCGGCGAAGTCGTTTTGGAAGAAGGCGTAGGACTGGCGAGAGACATGCCGGTGCGCCTGCCAGCGCACCAGGCTGTAGAAGCCCGGCGTGATCGTCTGCTCGTCGACCAGCGCCGAAAGGCCGACCACCAGCGTGCGGATGATCAGCACCACCGCGCCCATGAACAGCAGCTCCGGCCCGGCGGCTGCCCACAGCGCGTGCCAGCTGCGTTCGCCGGGAAGCTGGTCGAGGATATCGACCAGCCGTCCGACGAAATAGAACAGCCCGGCCTCGACCAGCGGCGCGATGCCGCCGATGATCAGCATGGCAAAGAAGGCGAGCTTCGCTTGCCCGACATAGTGCCAGAGGAAGCCGCCGACGCTGGCAGGTGGACGAAGGTTCGTCGGCTCGCGGAACGGGTAGACCCAGCTTTCGAACCAGCGATAGACGGCCTTCATCATTCCGCGGCTTCACCTTTCGTCGGCAGATCGTCGGCCGCCTGCTTTTCCTCGAGCAGGAAGCCGCCCGACTGGCGCCGCCAGAGCTGGGCATAGAGCCCGCCCTTGGCGATCAACGCTTCATGCGAGCCGTCCTCGACGATGCGGCCCTTGTCCATGACGACGAGCCGATCCATCGCCGCGATGGTCGACAGGCGGTGGGCGATGGCGATGACCGTCTTGCCCTGCATGAGCTTGTAGAGGTTCTCCTGGATGGCGGCCTCCACCTCCGAATCGAGCGCAGACGTAGCTTCGTCGAGAATGAGGATCGGCGCGTCCTTCAGCATAACGCGGGCAATGGCGATGCGTTGCCGCTGGCCGCCGGACAGCTTCACGCCGCGCTCGCCGACGAGCGCCTCATAGCCGCTTTGTCCATGCGGATCGGTCAGTCCCGCGATCACATCGTCGATCTGCGCGGCCTTGGCGGCGCTGAACATCGCCTCATCACTGGCGGACTGTCGTCCATATTTGAGGTTCTCGCGAACGGATCGATGCAGGAGCGACGTATCCTGATTGACGAAGCCGATCGCCGCGCGAACGCTTTCCTGCGAGACGTTGCGGAGGTCCTGTCCGTCGATCAGCACCTTGCCGTCCTGCACGTCGAACAGCCGCAGCACGAGATTGACCAGTGTCGACTTGCCGGCCCCGGAACGGCCGATCAGGCCGACCCGCTCGCCCGGCGCGATCTTCAGCGACAGATTGTCGATGACGCCGCCTTTGCCGTCCTTGCGCCAATAGTTGAAGTTCACCTGCTCGAACTCGATGCCGCCGGCTTTGACCACGAGGGCCGGCGCGTCCGGCTGGTCCTGCATTGTGATGGGGCGCGCGATCGTCGTCATCGAATTGCTGGCGACGCCGATCTGCCGGAAGACGTTGGCGCCGACATCGAGGATCCTGCCGGAAATGTTGGCGATCTGCAGCGCGAACGGTATCGCCGTCGCCACGGCCGCCGTGGTCATGGCGCCGGCGTTCCAGCCGGCCAGCGCCAGCCAGCTTATGGCGATGAGCAGCATAGCGTTGAGGACGAACAGGGCCGACCACATCAGTGTGAAAACGCGCATCAGCTGGTAAAACGTGTCGGCGTGCTCGACGACGGCTTGCGAGACATATTTGTCTTCGTGCTCGCCGGTCGAGAATGTCTTGAGCGTCAGGATATTCGTGTAGCTGTCGACCATGCGGCCGCTCACCTGCGACCACCGCTCCGACAGGTGGGACGAGCGCTGGGTGATCCTCGGCATCGCAAACCAGAAGATCATGCAATAGAACACCAGCCAGGCCGCCACCACAGCCAGAAGAAGCGGGTCGAGCCGCGCCAGCACAACGATGGCGACCGCGACGAAGACCAGCGCGTACCAGACGGCATCGACGGTGAGATTGACGCTCATCTCCACCGAGTCGCCGCTTTGCATGACCTTCGTTCCGATGCGGCCGGCGAAGTCGTTCTGGAAGAACGACCAGTCCTGACGCACGACATGCCAATGGCTTTGCCAGCGGATGAGGTCGATGAGGTTCGGTGCGATGGCGTGGTTGCGGATGAGCGCGTCGATAACCATGGACAGCGGACGCAGCAGCACGACGATCGCCATGATGACGAGCAGCGGCCCATGCGCGGCGAAGAAATCGCCCGGCCTGGTCTTGGAGAGCAGGCCCACGATCAGGCCGACGAAAATCGGCAGCATCGCGTCCACTATTGCCGCGACGGCAACGATGATCATGCGCAGCCAATAGGCGGCGCGAAACTGCCTTATGAAATACCAGTAGAACCGCCAAAGTCCCATTGGCGGCTGCCTGTCTTCGGCCAGCGCCACCGGCGAATAATGGCTTTCGAACCAGGTGAAGATGCGGTCGAACATTTTTCTCTCGTGGATGCCGGAACCCCGCCGGCACCCGATTTGGTCCCCGGCAGGCCTCTGACAGGTCGTGGTTACGCCCGGGAGCGATTCCCCGCAATTGCCGTAACCTTGATGCCAATCGCGATCGCGTTACTCCGCCGCCATCTCGGAGTGAGACCCTTTGGCATCGGACTCGGCCGGCGCGTCATCGAGGAGGAACCCACCCGACTGGCGCTGCCAGAGCTGGGCATAAAGGCCGCCCTTGGTGACAAGCTCTTCGTGCGAGCCTTCCTCGATGATGCGCCCCTTGTCCATGACGACGAGCCTGTCCATCGCAGCGATGGTCGACAGCCGATGCGCGATGGCGATCACGGTCTTGCCTTGCATCAACTTGTAGAGGTTCTCCTGGATCGCCGCCTCGGCTTCCGAATCGAGCGCCGACGTCGCCTCGTCCAGGATGAGGATCGGTGCGTCCTTCAGCATGACGCGGGCAATGGCGATGCGCTGCCGCTGACCGCCGGACAATTTGACGCCGCGGTCGCCGACATGTGCATCGAATCCCTTGCGGCCGTTATGGTCCGAAAGCGCGCCGATGAAATCGAGCGCCTCCGCCCGCCGGGCCGCCTCGATCAGCATCTCGTCGGTGGCGTCAGGGCGCCCGTAGAGGATATTCTCCCGCACCGACCGATGCAGCAGCGAGGTGTCCTGCGTCACCATGCCGATCTGCGCGCGCAACGAATCCTGCGTTACCCCGGCGATCTCCTGGCCATCGATGAGGATCCTGCCGCTTTCCAGGTCGTAAAAACGCAGCAGCAGGTTGACCAGCGTCGACTTGCCGGCGCCGGAGCGGCCGACGATGCCGACCTTCTCGCCGGGTTTCACAGTGAGCGACAGGTTCTCGATGACGCCCTTCTGCTTGCCGTAGTGGAAGCGGATCTCCTCGAAACGGATCTCGCCCTGACTGACGGCGATGTCGCTGGCGCCCGGGCGGTCCTCGACCAGGCGCGGCAGCGAGATCGACTGGATGCCGTCTTGCACCGTGCCGATATTCTCGAACAGGCTCGACATCTCCCACATGATCCACTGCGACATGCCCCACATCCTGAGCACCAGGCCGATAACCACGGCGACTGCGCCGATCGTCACCGCCTCGCCCAGCCATAGCCACAGCGAGATCGCCGTCACGGAAAACAGAAGCAGCGAATTCAGGATGTAGAGCATCCCATATAACTGCGTCACCAGCCGCATCGAGCGGTAGACCGTATCGAGGAAGCTCGCCATGCCCTCCCTGGCGAAAGTTGCCTCGCGGCGGGCATGCGAAAACAGCTTCACCGTCTGGATGTTGGTGTAGCTGTCGACGACGCGGCCGGTCATGGTCGAGCGCGCATTGGCCTGCTCCTCGCCGACCTTGCCGAGCTTCGGGATGAAAAAGCGCAAGAGCCCGATATAGCCGACCAGCCATACACCCAAGGGCACAGCCAGTCGCAAGTCTGCCGAGCCGACGATGAACAGCATGCTGAGGAAGTAGACGACGACATAGTTTAGGACATCGATCAGCTTGATGACGCATTCGCGCACGGCAAGAGCGGTCTGCATCAGCTTGGTGGCGATACGGCCGGCAAACTCGTCCTGATAGAAGGCCATCGACTGCTTGAGCAGGTAGCGATGCACCTGCCAGCGTATGCGCATGGGATAATTGCCCATCAGCGTCTGCTGGTTGAGCAGCGAATGCAGCCATACCGTGCCGGGCAGCGCGAACAGCACGATGAAAGCCATGCCGGCGAGTTTCCAGCTTTCCGTCTCAAGGAAGGATTCGCGGTTCTGCGCCGACAGCCAGTCGACGATGCGGCCCATGAAACCGAACATCCACGCTTCGGCAAGGGCTATCGCTGCCACCAGCACGGCATCGACGAGGATATAGGGCCAGGCCCCGCGCGTGTAATGCACGCAGAAGGCGACCAGCGTCTTCGGCGGCTCGGCCGGCTCCGCGGCGGGAAACGGATCGAGCCTCTTCTCAAACCAGCGGAACATTCGAGGCACTCGACGATTTGTGCGCTCACGCGGCGCGGGGTTGATTGGTAAGGCCGTTCGGCCGCACGGCGCCGCGGGCCGGCGATACGGAATTGTCCGTATCGCCGGCCCTGCTTCGCGCAATATAGGGTGTCGCGGGCTTTTCGCCGACAGGCTTGCCAGAGGATCCTGACGACAAGCTGTCGCCGGCCCTGGTTTTGCCCGGTCGGACCATGCGGATGATCCGGCGCACCAGCGAGGGTCGACCGGGATCGGGCACCGCGCGCGAGAAGTCGACGTCCGGCAGCATGCCGCGATGCGGACGCCGGCGCGTCTCGGCGTGCACCGCCGACGAGTAAGTCTCGCCGATCAGCAGCGCCCAGGTCGCCACCTTGCGCTCATGCAAGCTTCTTGAACCCGGTATTTTAAAGGGATCGAACATCGGTCCGTCCTCCATGTGCAAATGCGTTAAAAAGGGTGATGCGAGCTCGACCTCCGGCATTCGGCCGGAGGGACGCGACGCAGTCAGGACATGACGGCAAGCGTCAGTCCCGACATGACGGCCAGCGTCGGTGTCGACACGTTCAGGCGGGGCGGGGCGCCGCTTTGGCAGTTTGAGAAACATCGCAAGATTCCTTCGAAGGCCGAAAACTGGGTTCGGCGGGAATCGGTGCGATGAGGTCTTAAAGTGTCAGAAGAATCGTCGTACCGAAACCGCCGTTGGGCATACGTGGGCCCCAAAGAGGAGCTGCCCGGAGAAGGGCTGGAAGTGCATGGTCATCATGTGGTCCCTCTCCTTCGGTTCGGGTTGACGATGATGGGCGTATACTCGACTTCGCAGAAAATGGCCACCCGCCAGTCTAGAAATCGCCAAAAGCCGGAGCCGCCTGTGGCCGTTCTGCCACTTATTAGAAGGATGCGGAAATGAACGACCGTCTCCGCATCGGGCTCTACCAACCGGATATCGCCGGCAATACCGGGACGATCCTGCGCTTCGCCGCCTGCCTTGATCTTGGCGTCGACATCATCGAGCCGGCCGGTTTCCCGCTCTCCGATCGGGCGCTGAAACGCGCCGGCATGGACTATCTCGAAATGGCGGCGCTTGCCCGCCATGCCGACTGGCACGCCTTCGAGGAATGGCGCCGAACGAACGCGCGCCGCCTTGTGCTGCTCACCACCAAGGCCGAGACCGCCTACACGCGGTTTGCTTTCGCCGCCGGCGACGTCCTTCTGTTCGGCCGCGAATCCGCCGGCGTGCCGGAAGAGGTTCATCAGGCGGCGGATGCGCGACTGACCATTCCGATGCGGCCGGGCGCCCGCAGCATCAATGTCGCGCTGTCCGTCGCGATGGTCGCGGGCGAAGCGCTCCGCCAGCTCGGATAGGCTGCTCAAGCCCTGCTCGTCGTCGCGAACGCCTCCCACTTGCGGCGTCAGTCTCACCGAGGCGCACATCGCCTTCTCCTCAATTTGCCTTGTCAGGCTTTCCTCGCTACAAGCTCAACCTAACTTGAGGTCAAGCGGAAAGTGCGAGATGGCTCCGGTGAAGGAATTGACGGTCGGTCAGGTGGCGATGCGCAGTGGCGTCGCGGTCTCGGCGCTCCATTTTTACGAAGCGCGCGGGCTGATCGGCAGCCATCGCACCGCGGGTAACCAACGGCGCTACGGCCGCGACGTGCTGCGACGGGTGGCGATCATCCGCGTCGCCCAGGAGGTCGGCATCTCGCTCGCCGAAATCGCCGCGGCATTCCAATCCCTGCCCGAGGGCCGCACCCCGACGCGCGAGGATTGGAATCTGCTTTCAACGGCTTGGCGCGACGGCCTCGATCATAAGATCGCCCAATTGAAGAAGCTGCGCGACGGCCTGACCGACTGCATCGGCTGCGGTTGCATGTCGATCGACAAATGCCCGCTTCGGAACAAGGAGGACCGACTGGCCAGAGAGGGAACTGGAGCGAGACGGCTACTGGTGCCCTGAGGATTTTCAATCCGCCGCCGGCAGCCGTCGCATGGTGAATTCGATGACGTCGCCCGGGCGCTCGAACCAGCTTTCGATCTCGGTCCAATAGGCCTGCTTGGGAAAGCGCTCGAACCATTCCTTGGCCTTGAGGCGCGCGGCCGGCCGCGGCAGCACGAAAGTTTCGCGCAAAAATCCGTCGCGCGGCTCTCTTTCGCGCTCGGCCCGTGAGCGCTCCAGCCTCTTCTTCAAGCCATCCAGCGGCGGTCTTGCCGGGGTGCGCACGAGCAAACTCCTTGCACCTTGGTCAGACAGGACTTGACCCTTGCCCTTAAGAGATTAGGGATCGCGCGCAGAAAAAACGAGTCATTTGTCGGGCAAGCAGCCTGGACTGGAGACGGAATTGGAACGACCCGACATTGCGGTGGGCCTGCCTGACGACATCGAGCAGAAGAAGATGAAGGCCCGCCTCTGGTTCGAAGCGCTGCGCGAGCGCATCTGCGCCGCCTTCGAGCAGATCGAGCAGGAACTCACTGGACCGCAATCGGCATGGTCGCCCGGGCATTTCGAGCAGACGCCGTGGGAGCGCGACTACGGCAAAGGTGGCGGCGGCACCATGTCGATGATGCGCGGCCGCGTCTTCGAGAAGGTCGGCGTGCATACCTCGACCGTCCACGGCGAATTCTCTCCCGAATTCCGTAAGCAGATTCCGGGCGCCGACGAGGATCCGCGCTTCTGGGCGAGCGGCGTTTCGCTGATCGCGCACCCCTGGAACCCCAACGTTCCGGCCGTGCATATGAACACACGCATGGTCGTGACCACCCGCCACTGGTTTGGCGGCGGCGCCGACCTGACGCCGGTGCTCGACCGCCGCCGTACCCAGGACGATCCCGACACGATCGCCTTCCACCGCACCATGCAGTTCGCCTGCGAGAAGAACGCCGGGGTGGCCGACTATCCGAAATTCAAGGCGTGGTGCGACGAGTACTTCTTCCTGCCGCATCGCAACGAGGCGCGAGGAATCGGCGGCATCTTTTTCGACTGGCTGCATTCCGATGAGGGCAAGGGCGGCTGGGACGCCGATTTCAATTTCGTCCAGGATGTCGGCCGCTCTTTCCTCGTCGTCTATTCCCATCTGGTGCGGGGCAATTTCAACCAGAACTGGACCGACGGCGACCGCGAGGAACAGCTCGTCCGGCGCGGCCGTTACGTCGAATTCAATTTGCTTCACGATCGCGGCACCATCTTCGGCCTGAAAACCGGCGGCAATGTCGCCTCGATCCTCTCCAGCCTGCCGCCCGAGGTAAAGTGGCCGTAAAAATCCGGTGAGCGGAAGGCCAGCCGCATTGCTGTCCCATTCGCCGAATTTTGACCGGCAATGTGGCAGGGGCGATTTCTTTTTCGTCTAATATCCTTTTGAAAAAATTGATCTATTTAACGTGCCGGGTCGGGAAGCGCCGGCGGCTCGTCACTGCTACGAGCCGCGACCCGACGCGTCCGGACGGCCCTGATCGAGCGGAGTGCCTTCCCAATGGTGCCCGCATCCCAGGAGAACATCCTATGCGCAAGCTTATTGTGACGGCGGCAACCGCCGCCTTTCTCGCCTCCGGTGGCGCCGCGTTCGCCGCGGTCAAGCACACCACGGGAACAGTGAAGAGCTTTGATGGAACGGCCATGAGCCTTGTTCTGGACAACGGATCGACCTTCACGCTGTCCAAGGCCTTCAAGGATCCGGGCATAAAGCCGGGCGAGAAGGTTCGCGTTTCCTGGGATATGAGCGGCAAGAACAAGATTGCCGAGGCTGTCAAGATCATGAAGTGACGGCCTGCACGGCCAGCAATTGCAGAAACGTTGAAGCGGTTTCCGCTGGAATTGCGTCAAAACAAAAAGACAGTGCGGTTCATCGTTTCACGGAAACCAGGTGGCAACGGGCGGAGCAGCAATGCTCCGCCTTTGATTTCGCGCGGAGACCATGAAAAAACAATTCGCCACCGGCTCCAATGCAACCGAAGCCGGCGACATGTGTTATGGTTTTCCACCGGGGCCATTTCAGGAAAATGCGATGCGGCTTTCCATGCGGAATTGCATGACAACAAGGAGCGGAATCAGGGCTCCGGACCTAGGAAAGGAAAAACCATGAAGGAGTTCCAATGCGGGACACTCGTCCCTGGCTGCGATTGGCACACGCGCGCCGAGGAGGAAGCCGAGGTCATGCGCCGCGCCGTCGAGCACATGCGTGAAACCCATGGCGAAACCACCATCCGCGAGACCATGATCGAGGCGATCCGCTCGCGCATCCAAAAGGTCCGCGACGCGGCCTGAGGCATCGGGTCACCGTTTTCGGACGACCATTGGCAAAGCCGGCGAGTTGGATGCAGCATCCGGCGCACCTCGCTTCGTTTGCGTCTGATCGCTGGCAACGGCTTGGCTTCGCCGAATTCAAGCAAAAACTTATATTCGTACCGGCTTGGATAACCCCGCGGTAACGGTCTCCATGCGATCGTCGCGCATGATCCGGGGACCGCGGCTGCCCGAGGAGCCGTCCGCCACAAGGCGCGTCTGGATCCGATGGGGCGAGGTGCTTCGCGCATGCGCGAAAGATCCAACAAACGAGACGGTTTCGGCGCAGCCGCACTGTTGCTGTGCGTAGTCGTTGGCGCCTCGCCGTCGATGGCCCAGGAAATGACCACGTCGCTCGTGAACATCCATCAGGGGTCATGGCTCAGCGACCGCGCCAGAGCTCTCGGCAATGGCGGCTATGAGCTGCAGGACGGGAGCTGGGTCTCGTTCAATCGTTGGTACCACAGCGATTGGGTCGACATGCACGTCGACTTCATCACGCAACTTACCGAAGACAGCGGCTTTCTGTGGGGAGTGGGAACCGGGGAACAAGCCGAAAAGTACCGCATCGCGCCGAGCCTCAAGCTCGGTTTTCTCACCCAGACCCATCCGAGCCTCAACAGCACTCTCTCCCTTTCGGTTACCTCGACCTTCGGCGGCAACCTGAGCGAAAAGCCCTGCGTGGCCGACTACGGGGATCTGGGCACCTACAGCGTCAACTGCCGGCTTGCAGCCGGGGAGACGGCGCCTGAGGACACGCTGAAATATCTGGTTAACGCTACCCCCGAAAGGCTGCGCCTGTGGCTCAACTACCGTGTTACTTTCTGATCGCCGGGATGCCGCGCATGAGAAATCTTCCTGCTCCCGAACTTCGCGATCGTCCGTCCTCGTTCCTGCTTTGACCGGGAGTAAGACCATGTCTGGTAATTTCTGGAAGCTCGGCATTGCCGCGGCACTGACCATTCTGCCGGCATGCCTGGCGTCGGCGCAGGAAGCTCTCGACGCGGACCAGGCGGCCGCGCTGTGCCACGGCGGCGGGTCCATATGCGTAAGCGCAAAGATACCGGTTGCGCGAACGACACAAGCGGTGCAGAGCTGGATGAGCCCCGATGTCGGCGCCGCGTGGGCCGCTGGCTACAAGGGTAAGGGCGTCACCATCACCATCGTCGACGACTTCAGCAGTTCATCGCGCTTCTCCGGCAATTTCGGCATCGGCACGCAATATCAGCGGCACGGAGAGTGGACGCGCGAGGAAGCAAGCATGATCGCTCCTGCGGCGACCATCCGCTCCAAGGACTTCTCGACGGGTTCGGCCGTCCCGCTGGCAAGTGGCCGCAACGTCCTCAACCTCAGCTACGGCATGTACGCGAACGCGGGTTACAGCGTGAACCAGATCCGCTGGGCCCCGGAGGAGCAATCGATCATCTCCTACGCCAGCAAGGGATCGGCCATCGTCTCGAAAGCGGCTGGCAACGATTCGGTTGCGGTCGGCGGCGTCACCAGCGGACAGCAGGATTATCTCGATCTCGCTCTGATCGGCAAACCGACGGCGATCTTTGTTGGCGCGCTGTCCACAAACGGCACGGCGTCAAACAAGGCTCAGCTTGCCTGGTATTCCAATTACGCCGGCTCCGACCCGACCGTGCAGAGCCATTTCCTGGTGGTCGGCGTCGAAGGCGACAAGACCGGCCTTTACGGCACGTCGTTCGCCGCGCCTATCATCTCCGGATATGCCGCAATAATCGGCAGCAAATTCACCAAGGCGACCCCGGTTCAGATCACCAACGACCTGCTCAACACGGCTCGCACCGACACGCTGGTCAACTACAACCCCTCAGTCTACGGCAAGGGCGAGGCAAGCCTTTCGCGTGCCCTGGCCCCGGTGGCGATACGCTGAGCGGCGCCACGATGTAGGACTGATCTAAGCCTCGAGTGCCTGCGCGGCGCGTTTGAGCAGTGCGCCGCGATCCATGGCGAATGCTGAATCCACCCATTCCCTTTCGAGATTCTTCAGCGTGGCGCCAAGCTTCGGGCCGGGCGCGGCGCCGAGCTCGGTCAGGTCCGCGCCCTTGATCGGAAAGCTCGGCTTTTGCCATTTCAAGGCGAAGCCGAGCAGGCGCGAGAAACCGCCGGCTTCCATCATCGCCTGATCGTCCTCGATGGCCCCTGTCCGCGCGGCGGCGAGCGCGAGCCGCAGCCGATCGACGAAGCCTTGGCGGTCGCCGAAATAGAGCCTTTTCGACAATTCCGTCTCGGTCGTCTTGGGTTCAGGCGGAACCGTCTGTGCCCAGTGCCGCAGGCGCTCCCCCTCGTCGGTCGAAAATCTCAGCCTTTCGGCAAGCGTCTTCATGCGCGCGGCATCCGGCGGAACGACGGCCTCCAGCCTGAGCAGCGGATCGGCATCCCAGCCGAGACCCTTTTCGGTCCTGACCAACCCGTGGATGGCGTCGATGCCCCATTTCTCGCTCTCCGGCAGCACGGCGGTGAGGACGCCAGCCTGGCGCATCCACAGCAGGGCGCGCGAGGGGTCGGGTGCCGAAAGCAGCTTCTTCAGTTCGGACCACACGCGTTCGGCCGAAAGCCTGCCGAGCCCGTCCTTCAGCCTGGCGCAGGCCTTCAAGCCCTCGGCGTCGGGCCGGCCGTCGCCATACCAGGCGAAGAAGCGGAAGAAGCGCAGGATACGCAGATAATCCTCGCGGATGCGCGCTTCCGGATCGCCGATGAAGCGCAGCCGCCGCGCCTCGATATCGGCGACGCCGCCGACAAGGTCGACGATGGCGCCGTCGGCTTCGGCATAAAGCGCATTGATGGTGAAGTCGCGGCGCGCGGCGTCGGCCTTCCAGTCGCGCCCGAAGATGACTTTCGCCCGCCGACCGTCGGTCTCGATGTCGGCCCTGAGCGTCGTGACCTCATAGGCCTTGCCGCCGGCGATTGCCGTGACGGTGCCGTGCTCTATCCCTGTCGGCACGGTCTTGAAGCCGGCTGCCTGGGCGCGGCGGATCGTGTCCTCGGGCACCGTCGTGGTGGCAATGTCAATGTCGGCCACCGGCTGGCCGATCAGCGCATTGCGTACCGCTCCACCGGCCACCCGCGCCTCCTCGCCGCCCTCCTTCAGCGCGGCAAGCAGCTTCTGCAGATGCTTTTCGCCCAGCCAATCGGCCCTGCCCGAGAGAGACACCTCAGCGCTCACGCATAGAGCCTTTCATAGAGTGTGCGGATGATGCCGGCGGTGACGCCCCAGATCCGCTGGCCGCCATAGGGCATCTCGTAGAAGAACCATTCGAGGTCGTTCCACATGCGGCTGTCGCGCGCGTGGTTGACAGGGTCCATCAGGAAGCGCAGCGGCACCTCGAAGGCGGCGTCCACCTCGTCGGCGTTGAGCATCAGCGAAAAGCCCGGCCGCACCACCGAAAGCACCGGCACGATGCGGTAGCCGCTGCCGGAGACATAATCGGGCATGCGGCCGACAATTTCGATGTGATCGCGGTCGAGGCCGATCTCCTCGAAGGTCTCCCGCAGCGCTGTGGCCTCAGGACTGGGATCGGTCGGATCGATGGTGCCGCCGGGAAAGGCGACTTGGCCGGAATGGCTGCGCAGCTTCTCCGCCCGCTTGGTGAGCAGCACCGTGGCGCCGTCGGCGTGATCGACGACCGGGATCAGCACCGCGGCGTCGCGCAGCGGTTTTATATGCTTCAGCCTGGGATGCCCTGGATTGAAGCGGTGGTCGCCGAACTCGTCGCCGGATTGGACCTCGGCCTGCGCCGCTGCGCGGGCGCGAAAATCCGCGATCGAGAACGGCACCGGCGCCACCTGGTCCATCACGCGCTTAGCCGGTCGAGCTTTTCGGCCGGCATGATCGGATAGACTTCGCCGCCGGAGCGGACGGCGAACATTGCCCTGCCGCAGACGTCGATCACCTCTCCATGCTCGACCAATTCGTACATCACCGGCCGTGCCACCAAGGCTTCCAGCCGCCCGCGCACCAGCACATAGGGCTTGAGCCCGCCGGTGGCGTCCTCGTCGACGAAGCGCAGCGGATGGCCGGGCCCGGCGGTGACCACGTCCCCGACATTGGTGCGGAACGTGATGACCTGGCCGTCGCCGGTCCCAGACACGTTCATCTCGACGGCGATGAAGGGCGCATCGGCGACGCGGATGCGGACGCGCTCCACCGGCGTCACCAGATAGGTCTTGCCGTCGGCGTCCTTGCGCAACACGCTGGAAAAGAGCTGCACCAGCGGCATGCGCCCGATCGGCGTGCCGAGGTAGAACCAGGTGCCGTCGGCCCTGATCTCCATATCGAGGTCGCCGCAGAAGTCCGGATTCCAGCGCTCCACCGGAGCCGGCCCCTTGCCGGCGCGCGCCGCTCGCGAGATCAGCGCCTCCAGCCCGCGCGCCTCGGTGGCGCTGGTCAGGCCCTTTTCACCGGATTCTGTGCGATGCGTCATGGTCACGAAATAGTCACTGTTGTCCGGATTGTCAGCCTTGTCAGCCCAAGCCTGTGATTTAAGTTCAATCGCAGGCGCCGGGCGAGGCCGAATCGCGGCATTCTGCGAATCGAGAATGCAAGCCGGTATTTCCAACCACAAGGATCGAACGGCATGAGCGTGATGATCAAGGAAAGCCCGTTGAGCGACAAGGCGATGATCGAGCAGGCCGAGAAGGCGCTGTCCGACATCTCCAAGGTCCGCGACGCCGTAGGCCGCGTTATCTTCGGCCAGGAAGCCGTTGTTGAGCGCACGCTGGTTGCGCTGCTTGCCGGCGGGCATGCGCTCCTGGTCGGCGTGCCAGGCCTCGCCAAGACCAAGCTGGTCGAGACACTGGGCATCGTGCTCGGCCTCGATTCCCGCCGCATCCAGTTCACGCCCGACCTGATGCCGTCCGACATCCTCGGCTCCGAAGTCATGGAGCAGGATGAGCTTGGCAAACGATCCTTCCGCTTCCTCCGCGGGCCTATCTTTTCGCAGCTTTTGATGGCCGACGAGATCAACCGAGCCTCGCCGCGCACCCAGTCGGCGCTGCTGCAGGCGATGCAGGAATATCACGTCACCATTGCCGGCGTTCGCCACGACCTGCCCTCGCCCTTCCACGTGCTGGCGACGCAGAACCCGCTGGAGCAGGAAGGCACCTATCCGCTGCCGGAAGCGCAGCTCGATCGTTTCCTGATGCAGGTCGACATCCTCTATCCGGAGATCGAGGCCGAACGCCGCATCCTGCTCGAAACCACCGGCGTCGAGGAGGCCAGGGCCGACAATGTGCTGCAGCCAGCCAGGCTGAAGGAAATTCAGACGCTGATCCGCCGCATGCCGGTGCCCGAAAGCGTCGTCGAAGCGATCCTCAAGCTGGTGCGCTCGGCTCGTCCCGGTCAGGGGATTGCCGACACCGACAAGCATGTCGCCTGGGGTCCTGGTCCGCGCGCCAGCCAGGCGCTGACCCTGTGCGCCCGAGCACGCGCTCTATATGATGGCAGGCTGGCGCCGTCGGTCGACGACATCCGTGCCCTCGCCGAGCCGGTGCTGCAGCATCGCATGGCGCTGACCTTCGCCGCCCGCGCCGAAGGCACATCCGTGCGCGACGTGGTGGCGAAACTGGCAAAAGGCATCTGATGGGTCGAATAGGCGAGGTCCAGGCACCGGTTGCGACGCGCGACGCGCTCGCCCGTGGCCGGTTGCGGGCCTCTCTGGTGCCGGATCTGCTGGTCGAGGCGCGCCGCATCGTCAACACGGTGATCGCCGGCTGGCATGGCCGCCGCAAGCGCGGCATAGGCGAGAATTTCTGGCAGTTCCGCCCCTATGTCGAAGGCGATGCCTCGCGCATCGACTGGCGCCGCTCGGCCCGCGACGACCACACCTACGTGCGCGACCGCGAGTGGGAGGCGGCCCATACCGTCTGGCTCTGGTCGGACCCCTCCCCATCGATGCTCTACAAATCCTCGGGAGCCGGCGTTTCCAAGGAATCGCGCGCGCTGGTGCTGGCGCTTGCGTTGGCCGAGCTCCTGTCGCGCAGCGGCGAGCGCATCGCCTGGCCGGGCCTCACGGACCCGTTCACTGCCCGCAACGGCGCCGAACGCATCGCGGCCCAGCTCAGCCATGCCGGCAACCCGGCGGCGAAGCCCGATCTCTCCACCATCCGACGCTTCTGCGACATCGTCATCGTCAGCGACTTTCTCGATCCGGTCGAGGAAACCATGGCCTGGCTCGACGTGCTCGCCCGTCATGGCGTGCGCGCGCACCTGATCGAGGTTGCCGACCCGGCCGAGGAGACCTTCCCTTATGCCGGCCGCACTGAATTCACCGATCCCGAGACCGGCGACAAGCTGACCGCCGGCCGTGCCGAAACGCTTAAAGACGAATACCGCCTGCTCTATATCGCTCGCCGCCAGGAACTCGCCGGCTGGTGCAAGCGCCTCGGCTGGAGCTTTACTGTCAATCATACCGACCGCCTCGCCTCCGAGGCGCTCGTGCGCGTCCACATGGCGATGACCGCCGACAGCAGCCGTCCGGGTCTGACCTCGGGTCATGCCGGGCTGACCGCCGGTGGCGGTCATGCAGGGCTGACCGCGGGCGGTGATGCCGGAAAGGCGGTCGCATGAGTTGGCTGCCGCTTTCCTTCGGCGCGCCGATGGTGCTGTGGGGGTTGCTGGCCCTGCCGGTGATCTGGTACCTGCTGAGGCTGACGCCGCCCAGGCCGCGGACCGAAGTCTTTCCGCCGCTGAGAATCCTCGCCCGCGTCCTGAGGCGCGAGGAGACGCCGCATCAAAGCCCCTGGTGGCTGACATTGCTTCGCTTGCTGATGGCCGCCCTTGTCGTCACCGCGCTCGCCGAGCCGATCTTCAATCCGCGCGAAAAGCTGCCGGCCGAGGGCTCGGCGCTCGCGCTGGTCATCGACAATGACTGGGCAAGCGCCGCCGACTGGGGCAAGCGCGTCGCCACCGCCGAGCGGCTGATTGCCGATGCAGGCTCGAACGGCGTGCCGGTCGTCATCGCCTTTACCGCCGAGAAGCCGAATGCCGAGATCGGCCCCTTCGATGCATCGGCCGCACTCGACCGGCTGCGCGCGGCAAAGCCGCGCCCGATCCCGACCGACCGCCCCGCCGTCTATGCCCGCGTCGCAGCCACTTTGGAGCGCCTGCCCGGCGCCAGCGTCGCCGTGCTTGCCGATGGCCTTGCCGCCACCGGCGACGAAGCGGCGTTCAAGACGCTCCTGGAAAGGAATGCCGCGAGGCTGGTCTGGGCTACCTCGGACCGGCTCTCGCTCACCGGCCTGACCGGCGCCGACAATCAGGTCGACGGCTTCACGCTCACCGCCATCCGCGGGCCGGGCGATCCGGCGCCGGCGCAGGTCACCGCGGGCGCCTTCGACGACAAGGGCCGCCGCATCGCCGACGCGGCTCTGACCTTCGCGCCGGGTCAGGCCACCGCCACCGGAACGATGAAGGTGCCGTTCGAATTGCGCAACGACTTCGCCTCGATAGCTCTCGATGGCGAGCACCAGGCCGGTGCCGTTCGCGTGCTGGACGAGAGCTCCAAGCGCCGCCGCGTCGGTCTGCTTTCGCAGGCCGAGGCAGACCAGGCGCAGCCGCTGCTGTCGCCGCTCTATTACATTCGCCGCGCCTTGCAGCCTTTCGCCGATCTGGTGGAGCCGTCGAGCGCCGATCTGGCCGATGCCATTCCGCAGCTTCTCGACCAGAAGCCGGCGATGATCATCATGGCCGATGTCGGCACCATCCCTGCGCAGGTCCGGCAACGGCTGGTCGACTGGGTGAACAATGGCGGCACGCTGGTGCGTTTTGCCGGTTCAAGGCTGGCTGCCGCCGGCAACGACGATGATCTCTTGCCGGTCCGGCTGCGCAGCGGCGAGCGCGCGCTGGGCGGCGCGCTTTCGTGGACGACGCCGCAACCGGTCACCGAATTCCCGAAGAACGGCCCGTTCGCCGACCTCGCGCCGCCGACGGAGGTGACGGTCAGCCGGCAGGTGCTGGCCGAGCCGACGCCCGACATCGTCGAGCGCACCTGGGCGACGCTTGCCGACGGCACGCCGCTGGTCGACATCATCAAGGCCGCCGGCGCCATTCCGGGCATCAAGGTCGATGTCGGCGCCAAGCCTCTCGCCGGCTTTCCCGGCGACACCATCACCGAGGGTCTCGATGGCCTGCGCGAGCGGCTGGCGGACTACTATAAGCTCGGCGCCCGGTTCGCCAAATGGCGCGCGGTGATCGACATCGACACCGCCAAGGGCGTGCCGTCAGCCACCTCGATCGCCTCCAACGCGCATGCGCTGGCACGCTACGCCGCGCTCTGCCAGGAGGCAGGCATCGTGCCGATCGTCGAGCCGGAAGTGCTGATGGACGGCGCCCACTCGATCGACACCTGCTACGAGGTGAGCAAGGCGACCCTGCTGAAGCTCTATGGCGAGCTTTATGCCGCACGCGTGGTGCTCGAAGGCACCATCCTCAAGCCGAACATGGTCATCTCCGGCAAGAAATCGGGCAAGAAGGACAGTCCCGAAGCGGTCGCCCAGAAGACGATCAAGCTGTTTCGCGAAACCGTGCCCGTGGCGGTGCCCGGCATTGCCTTCCTGTCGGGCGGCCAGGACGACGAGGAAGCGACGGCCAACCTTAACGCCATCAACGTCATCGGCCCACATCCGTGGAAGCTCTCCTTCTCCTACGGCCGCGCCCTGCAGGCGGCCGCGCAGAAGGCCTGGAGCGGCAAGGCGTCGAACGTCGCCGCCGGCCAGGCTGCCTTCATCCATCGCGCCCACATGAATCATCTGGCGGCGCTCGGACAATGGCAGCCGGCGCTGGAAAAGGCCGCCTGATACCAATGCATCTCGCCCAGAAGTGTGCAGGGATTCTGGGGCAACGACATGCATCAACAACGACTTGAAGCGCGTCGACGCGCTTTGAGCTTTCCCTAGAGCGCTGAGAACCCGGGCGGCCAAGGCCCGGGTTTATCTTTGCCGGCCGCACTCCCAGCTGAGGCGTCGAACCAGCGGGGGCCAGCGCCGCCCTTCGCAGGCCGTCCTCACCTCAAATCGACGTGCCTCAAGTCCAATGCCCAAGCATGGCCGCCAGCGAGATTGCGGCCATTGCAAGCAGCGCCAGCTTCCAGAAATCGCTGCGGCGCTTCAGCCCCGGCCAGCCGAGCGGCTTGATGATCTGGATGAGCATGATGCCGATGATGACAAGGGCGAGCAGTTTCGTCATGCCGCCTTTGAGCAGCATCCTCGGCGGCTGTCAAAGCGGTTCTTGGCGCTTTCGCACCGCATCGCTCCTGACAAACGAAGGGACATCCATGGGACCGCGCTGATCGTTCTGGCGCCGGCTTCGGCTACCTCGCACCCCTGCTGACAGACTGCTGTCAGCAGGGGTGTGAGATACTCCTCTCGTCAAAAAGAGGAGCTCGGTCATGAACGGTTTTACCATCCTGCGTAGCGTGCAGCACTATGTCGGCAAGATCCGCACCGTGCGGAACGAGATCCGGACCCAGCGTTTCCTGAACACTTTGCCGGCGGACATTCGCAAGGACATCGGTTGGCCGGACCTTTATAACGGCCGCGTGCGTGAGAACTGAAATTTTTCGGCGCATGACTTGGATAGCGGCCATGGCGCGCCCAGATGTAATGTCGGTTGAAACGCTGGGTTTCAGGAAAGACGCCGTTGTCCGGTGGTGGAGTGGCTGCAGCCTCCTGACACTATGTTGTCAGGAGGCTTGCGTTATTGAAGCAGCCTCGAACCTGCGGGAACCGGTTTTGGGACCGCGGCATGCGTAGAACCGAAGCCAAGGGGTCAAACGATGCGCCGCGCCGACAGGCTTTTCCAGATCGTGCAGCATCTGCGCGGAGGCAGACTGGTCACCGCGCAGAAGCTCGGGACGTGGCTCGAGGTGTCCGAGCGGACCATCTACCGCGATATAGCCGACTTGCAGTCGACCGGCGTGCCGATCGACGGCGAGGCGGGTGTCGGCTACATGATGAGGGAAGGTTTCGACCTTCCGCCGCTGATGTTCACGCGTGACGAG
>NZ_RZSR01000089.1:0-10457 GCF_004023265.1 Mesorhizobium sp. M1A.F.Ca.IN.020.06.1.1 | reverse complement strand
CCGAAGAAGCGAGCGCTGTCGCCGATGGTGAAGTTCTCCGCGAAGACGCGGCTCTGGTCGGTCGAATTCAATCGGCAAGCCCTTACCGACGGCAAGATCGTCTACGCTCTCAGCACGCCCACGGCATCAGAGTTGTCAGCTGGAAATAAATGCGCCAGGTGAGTAGCGGCTGCCGGACAACTTGGCGTGGCCGCGACACGCAAGGTGAGGTTTTTGGGGCGCCTCCCTCATGCGCGCGCTTGGAAGGCTTCGTCTTGAAATACAGCCAGTTGAGAAACGCGTCGGCGTCCGTGAAATCAGCGCCACCGATGCGCCTCCGCAGCGCGTCGATGGTAGCGCACAATTGCGTGTATCGTTCGGCCGACAGCGTTGCGACAGTTGGACTTCGAGGCGCGCCAATGCCGATCGCCGCTAGGGCGCCGGAGGTATTGCCGTTGAAGACAGCGTACCGCTTCGGGGCGAAGGTGCAGAGAATCGCCGTGATCATATTCACGCCCACGCCAGGAATACCGAGCGCTAGCTGACGCATCTGCTCGTAACCCCGTTCTGGCGCGAGTTTGGCTGCCTTCCTGCCCGCGGCGAACAGTGTGATCGTCTTCTTGGGATGATCGAGTGCCGCCGACCCTCGTCGATGAATGTCGCCGGAATGCCAGAGATGTTGATAAGGCTCTCTTGAAGAAATCAGATTGCTTAGATTCTCTGCGAAGACGCTCCTCATTTCCTTCGAAATCCTCGGCGCGTTGCCGAGATCCGCGATCAATTGCTGAACCTTCAATGCCTTGTCCCGATCGGTCCGGCGCTTCGCCAGCGCGGAACGTTCGGTCTTGTCTGCGCGGTACTGGCGGAGGAAGCCATTCAAGCGCCGCAGATCGAACTGTGCGGCGAAGTTGTCTTCGAGCTCTTTCTCAAGTTTGCGTCGCAATCGCTCGGCGTCTTTGTGTCGCGAGGCATATTGCCCAAGCACCAGGTCATCGAGTTCTTGGAAGCTGCCGCTCTCACGAAAATCGGCAAAGGTGACTTTCAGATCCGACGACAGTTGTTCGTCCGAGTTCACGGTCGCCAGGATTGAAATTTCATCGTTTGTTGTCAGGGCGCCGGTCGTGAGGTTCGCTGACCCGATCAGACACCGAACCTGGCCTTCGCTTCGTCCGACATAGGACTTCGGGTGAAAGGTTGCGGTCTTGCCGTTTGCAAGAAACATTTCGAAGGCCCCGAACCGCTTCTTTATTGCGAGCAAATGCGCGAGCGCCTTTGGCTCGGTGATGTAGAAATCAGTACCGAGGAAAGCTTCAATTTTAGCGCCCTGCTTCAGGCGTGCCTCTAGGAGCAGCCCGATGATCCGTGCGCCACCCTCTTTTAGGAAGGCGACGGCGATGCTGATCTGCTCAGCGCCCTCCAAAACATGGGCGACAGCGGTCCGATGATCATCGGACGCCTTGTTCTGGATGAGTCGCATGCCGGTACATCCCCCTCAATGGCAGAATCCGCCGTCTCGAGAATAGCGGCTACCGTCCGATTTACCGCCATCTAATAGATATCCGTGTGCGTCAATTGCAACGATGTTCGAGATGTCCGCCGACAATTGTAACGAAACCTCGGATAGACTGCCGGCAGCTCACGAGCCAGGTAACAGACGACGGCTTTCGGGAACGGATGGGGGCACTTTATACGACCGATATGGCGCATTGCAGCCCGTCATTCTTGGGGCCGATAGCGGACTGGAAGCTTCGGGCCTCGGATCTTCCATAACGGACCTTCAATTCGGTGCGAGTATCTTCGTGACGTGACCCGAAGCAGACGCTTCAACAGGCCTGCTTTCGGGCCAACCGGCTAGAAAGTTCTACCTTGAACTCTGAGTGAATTCCCCGGCTTTCCTGAAACACGACCTTCGCCCTGCCTGCGCAGATGGGCGATCGAGCCATATTGGCCAGCTTGGCGCTAGCCAAGCTGCGATTTATTTTCTCGAGTTTGAAACGGATCTCTGTTAACTGATAAGGGATTCGGAGAATCTCATGTCGAATCAGACCGTCGCAAGCCTATTTTCGGGAATTGGTGGATTCGAGGTGGGTTTCGCCAAAGCGGGCCTAAAGACGTCCCTGATGTGCGAAAAGGATTCTGCGGCACAGGCCGTCTTGCGAAGCCGCTTTCCGGAGATCAGTCTTGTCGACGATGTCACGGCCATGCCTCGTCTTCCCAAGTGCGACGCCCTTGTCGGTGGCTGGCCTTGCCAGGATCTCAGTCAAGCTGGACGGATGGCTGGTTTGGACGGCAGCCAGTCCGGGCTGGTGTCGCACGTGTTCAGGTTGCTCGACGCTACACCGAAGAAGCCGAATACTATAGTTCTCGAAAACGTTGCGTTCTCCCTAAATCTGCAGAAGGGCAAGGCAGTACGGTACGTTACCGCCGAGCTAGCCGAACGCGGCTACCGCTGGGCGTACCGCGTGCTGGACACTCGGGAATTTGGGCTTCCGCATCGACGCCGGCGCATTTTCATCGTCGGCATGTTGGAGGGTGACCCCGGAAACCTCCTCTTCGACGGTATCGACCGCGTAGCGCCCGCAAGCGATTGGGCGGCCAACATCGGATTTTACTGGACTGAGGGCAATCGTGGCGTGGGTTGGACCCCTGATGCAGTACCACCCCTAAAAGGGGGCTCCGGCCTAAGCATACCTTCACCGCCTGCTATTTGGACGGTGGAAACTGGACTGTTTCAGACGCCTGGCATCGAGGATGCGGAACGCCTTCAAGGTTTCCCCGCTGGCTGGACGGCGGCTGCCCGCGACACCAATAAGGGCGAGCGCGGGCGCTGGCGCCTTGTTGGCAACGCTGTGAGCGTGCCTGTGGCGACCTGGGTCGGACAACGTCTGGTGGCCTCGGAAGCCCACAGCCTTGCCTATCAGGAACACGGTACCGAGACGCTTTCCCAGCACAACGCGGCGTGGGGTGGCCCTAAGCAGACTTCACGCTACATACCTGGGGCGGGTGAAGGACCGGCAGACGAACGCCGCGTCTCGATCGCGAGCTTTGGCTTGAACGATGCACAGACATTATCCGTCCGCGCCGCCGAGGGATTTCTTCGCCGCTACATGAAGAGTGGGCTAACTAAGAACCAAGACTTCGCGCAAGCACTGGCGACCCACTGCGGTCTCGAAGAAGTACCCGCCTAAACGCGGCGGTAGTGCTGCCTTGTCTTGTAGCGCTCAAGCCCCTTAATGAGCGAGACCATGAAGATCCTTGTCCGTCGAAACTTCTCGGTAATGTCCTGAGTGCTGAATTGGGAACCGACGGTCTCGAACGTCTCGGCGCCATGAGCAAGTGTGTTGCGCATCTGTCTTATAAGGACCAGGTCGGAACCGCCGAGGCAAGATCGCGGTGGTCGCCATCGGCTTTCGATCCGCGCGACGAAGCGTAGCAATTCCTCGTTGTCGACATTTCCGGAAAACGGCAGACGGCGCAGGTCTGATTTCCAGTCCACGACCCCAGGCGCGAACCTGGCCACGTCGCGGATGAGGCTGTCGTGGTTGGCGCCCTGGGTGAGCCGGTCGCGGAAGTGAGCTCGGGCTATCTCTTCCTGCCAGTAGTCTTTCAGAGCCATAAAGCCGCCACCGCCTGCCAGGATCTCCTGTCGCAGCCCTACCAACGCCTCTCGGGAACCGAACTCTATGCAGTTGTACATCATGATGAAGGCGGAGGCGCGGGACGCCGTGATCGCCGCCGTTGCGCGGTAGAAACTGCGGCCGGGTATGTTGTAAACACGCTCCAGCGACTGCAGAGACTTTAGGTACTCGGACACGTCCTGCGCGCGGACGCGAAAGCGTCCCTCAACGCTCATACGGACGGCCGAGCAGGCTGTCGCGGACGTATTCGATACGCCCCCGGAGCTTCGGAGCACTGTTGCTGGCGTCCGTCCGCACCAGCTCCTCGAACTGCTTCGACCGCAGCCATGCATCCGATGGCGGCCTTAAGGCCGGATCGCTCCGTAAGGCGAGCGCCGTTCCAACGGCAATGGCTTCGAAGCGGACACGAGGAACGCGTTTCCCTCCATCCGGCCGATAGAAGGCCTTCGGATAGTACATGCGGATAAACTGCATTGTCCGCTCGAATTCGGCGCCCATCTCCGAGAGCCGCGCTTCGTCAGTGGACTTGTTCAGCTTGTCCATGTTGGAGTCGAGGAATTTCCTGACATCGTGGCGGAACGCCAGGTAGCGGTCGCAGTAGATGAAAAAGCGCGTGACTAGCTCTTGACGCTCGCTGCGAGCGTCGACGCCCTTGGCCATATGGGGCGTCAAGCTCTTAAAGAGGTCTGATGCAGCCCTTTCAATCACCAGATCGAGGAAGGCACCGCGGTAAACGCCTTTCCGTATTTCGGCGTCTTCAAGTCGCTTTCCTGATGTGTTGAGGCGCCTGAACAGCTCAACACGGGTGCTTTCGTCGGTTCCCTGGTCCAAGACGAACGAACGTATTGGCGTGTTGTTGAGACGCCGCTGCACCGAGGGCGGCAAATCGGCGAAATGATATCCGTTCAGTATGTCTAGCTTCTCGAGACCTCTCAGCGCGAACCCATCCCGCAAATATCGTACTAGGCTTCGGATCCGTTGCGAGCCGTCAACGATCTCCAAGCGCCCCTCGACGTCATAGAGGAATACCGGAGGAACTGGGACCCTGAGGATGAGGCTCTCGATGAAATAGGAGCTTTGCTCCTCGTTCCAAGCGAGGCTTCGCTGATACTCCGGAACGTAGATGTCCCCTTCCGTCTCGGCCTCATCGCGAAATTTCGAAACCACCAGTTCGACGGAAAAGTCCGTAACAACGTACCGAGCCTCCCGGCGCACATCATCGACGATCGCAGCCACTTCGTCCGGGTCTGCCAACTGCAGTAAAAGGTTCGACATAAGGTTTTGGTCCCGACAAGATGCATAGATGTCAGATTCTTGGCATGATCGCTAGCGAGGCAGAGAATCGGAACCCTGCGTCGCTCGCCCAACACTCGGCGCCGTGAGGAAAATGTCTTGACGGCTTTCGGTGAGGATGGTCAGATACTGGACGCAGAGTTCGAGGTCGAAGAAACGGCCATCGGGGTCGACATCGTGCTTCACTCGAATGGCGGCGTCTCCCGAGGCAAGCCCGCCTACAACCCGGACTATATCGCGACCCTTGAAACCATCTTAGCCCGCCTCGCGGTGCTCGGTGGCAATCTTGAGGGGGCGTGGGTCGACAGTAAGGCCCTCGCCGACCTCGACCCGAACGACCGTCGAGTTAAATTGGAGACGGCCGACTATCCCATTCGTCTATCCGACGTTTCCGATATCGGCGAACTCAGATTGCAGATCCGCCGGAGCGTTTCAACGATCGGAAGGTCGGAACGTCGATCTGCCGGCACCGGCAATAAAAGTTACGACTAGCGGTATCTTTCGACATCCGCCCTTCTCTTCCGAGACTAGAGCGCGTCCTGTTTAATCCGGTTCATATCCTGCGGCTTTGAAGTAGTTGGCACATTCGGCTGTGGTGAAGAGGTCGACGACCGCGCCGACCGTGTCCCACAACGCCTTGATGGTTCTCTCGGCCTTTGCTCGCAGCAGCGCCTTGAGTTTGGCGAAGGCGTTCTCAATCGGGTTGAAGTCGGGACTGTAAGGCGGCAGGTAGAGCAGGCTCGCGCCTGCGGCCTCAATCGCGTCGCGCACGCCGGCGGCCTTGTGGGCGGGCAGGTTGTCCATGACAACTACGTCGCCCTCCGACAATGTCGGGACCAGCACCTGCTCGACATAGGCCAGGAACACGTTGCCGTTCATGGCGCCGTCGTAGACGAAGGGCGCAGTCATGCCCGTCAGCCGCAGCGCTCCGGTGAAGGTTGTGGTCTTCCAGTGGCCATGCGGCACGCCGGCCCGGCAGCGCTCGCCGCGCGGCGCTCTTCCACGCAGGCGGGCCATCTTTGTGGAGAGGCCGGTCTCATCGATGAACACGAGCTTCGCCGGATCGAGGTCGAGCTGGCCGTCGAACCAGTCGCGGCGCCGCTTCAGGATGTCGGGGCGATCCTGCTCCAGTGCGTGCGCGGACTTTTTTTGAATGTCCAGCCGTGGCGGCGAAGCCAGGCGCTCAAGGCGCTGCGGCTGATGCGCACCGACTGCTCGGCGACGAGCCGCTCCACCATCTCGTTCAGCGTGATGTCCTTGCGCTCCTCGATCAGCCCGACGACGAAGGCTTCATGCGCATCGAGGCTGGAGGCACGGCGGCGGCCCTGCGGGCGGGGCGCCAGTTCGCCGATCTTCGCCCGCGCAATCCAGCGGATCGCGCTGGACACTCCCACGCCGAACCGCGCCGCCGCTTGCCGCGCCGACATGCCCTCGTCCGAAGCCTTCAAGACCCGCGACCGAAGATCCACGCTCAATGCTTTTCCCATCGTCAACCTCCATCGAGGTGGACGTTGAATCAGCACAAAACGCAGCCGTCACTTCACAATCGATTCATCGATCACAGGACGTGCTCTAGAACCGGCGTTGCGGGGCGGTACCGCCACCGCACAAGCCTTCATCGACTCACTTGTCGACTTTAGTACGAACGTTGATCAGCTGCCCCTACTCGCAAGCGCACCCGACCTGCAAAACCCCGAAATACGCAAAGCGGTGTGGGATTTGACGCGCGATGCTACTCCGATCATCAAGCACCGGATTAGCCGATACGTGGAACGCGGGCCGATCGGAGCAATGGTGAAGCTAACGAACAACCACCGGTGTCAGGGCTGCGACGTCTTGGGTCAGGCTTGGGCCACGTTCTTCAAACCGGATGGTATGCCGTATGTCGAAGCTCACCACGTGGTGCAGGTATCGACACTCAGCGTTGATGTGCTGGGGCCGCAAAACGTCATTACGGTCTGTCCAAATCACCATCGCCAGCTTCACTTCGAGGTCACCACGGTGCTGCACCTTGGCGACGAATTCGAATTCATCCTCCCTCCGCACCTCGCGTTCCGGATTCGGAAGTTTTCCGTCTGAGACTAGCGTTAAAGCTTCGATGAAGGCGGTGTGGTTGGCTCATCCGCGCATCTATCGCCAGTCGCAATATTTGTAGGAGCGGCTCCAGGTAGTCGTTACGCTTTATCTCGCATTCCCACACCTCCACGACAGCCCAGCCCCGCGAACGCAGTGCGCCCGCAGCAGCGGCGTCACGCTCCCGATTGCGCCTAAACTTCTCCGTCCAGAACGCGACCCTGGACTTTGGCGTGGTCGCGAGATGGCAGCCCGGATGGCGATGCCAGAAACAGCCATGAACGAATACCACGACCTTTCGCCGGGGAAAAACGAGATCCGGCGTTCCCGGGAGGCCCTTAACATGAAGGCGGTATCGCAGACCGGCGGCATGAAGAGCCGATCGCACTTTCATCTCGGGCGACGTGTCCTTTTGCCGTACCGAACGCATTATCCTGCTGCGCTGTGAACTAACGGGATAATCGTCGTTGTCTATATGGTCACAGGTCATGGTTCTCAGTGCTCATTAGGGATGCAGCCGCCTGCGACGCTATAGGCGAACGTCGCAAAAACAGCCGCCTTCAGGCGCCAAAGTTGGCCGGACGCGCCATTCACGCTGAACCGTGCATTCCTTGAGGAGTCGACTCTCAGTCAAGTCTCACCGCAAGGAACGTCCCATCTAGACCGTTGAGAACTGAGAACGGTCGTTTAAGGCTCGTCACCTGCTCAGAGATTGAGCTAGCATGATCGTGGTGTTCGTCGGTAACTCGCCATGAGCCCATTCCCTGATCAAAGAAGATCGTGCCAGAGCCACGCGGCGTTCGAAATTCAAGGCGACGGCGGTGCGGCGCGGATTGGACTTGTGACACCTGCACTTTCGGCACCACCTCGACAAGCGATTGCTCCATAACCGCCGTACGCGTAACTAGGTCGGCCCAATCCCTATGCAACCACGGTCCTGTACGAGCCCCACCGCCGGTCTTGGCGGCGAGAGTCTGCACTTTGACGTTGGTGTCATAGTCGCTGAAGGCGGCGACCACTTCCGTCAGGAGACGGATGGACAGCGGATTGAACAGGTACTTGTCCGAATAGCGAATCTCCAAACACGGGGCAGCGAATACCTGCGCTAATTCCGTCGAGCGCGCGCGCAACAGCGCCCTGAGCCGGGCACCGAAACCCGCGGCTGGTCCGTCGAGCTCATCAGCAATCTCGAAAATGGCCTCACTGCCGCCGGCCGAGAGCAGGGCGGATACATCTAGCCGCTCCCGCGGCGCGGCAAGCGCCGTTGCACCTCGTACCACCGGAGCATCGGAGACAGAGCCCCAACCAATACCCACGGCCTTCGCGGATGCAGACGATGATGCCCAGGCGGTTAGCCCACGTGTCGAGACCACACCCGCCAGCCAGGCGTCGTTGTCGACTTCGTTTCGCGCTACGATGTCGACGCGTGCGCGCTGAGCCCATAGTACCACGTTCCGACGCGTGACGGCATCGGTAGCGGTCAGCGCGCTCGCGTCGACTGCGATCTGCACCCCGCGCCCGCGAGCGCCCCAGCGTTCCAGAACGGGCGCCATTTGCCAAGTCTCCAATTCCCACTCTGCAGGAGGCCCTGACATGAACACGACCAGTGTATTCGACGCATCGTCCCCAAGGCGGTCGGAGAGTGCTTGGGGGAGAGGTGCGGATTCATATTCGGTGGCAGGTCCGAACAGTCGGAAGCGCTTGGGAAGGTCCAGACTGCGTCCAATGGCGGTGAGTAGGGAATGCGCTGCCCTCCGGTCGGTGCCTTCGACCGCATGTTGGCTATCAACCGAGAGCACGCAGCGAGGGCAGGCGAATACTGCATCGGGATCGCCACAACGGCCCAACTTGCTGCAGTCCAGCAAGTCTCTAGCCTCGTTAAGTATGCCGATGGGATCACGAGCTATCGTGGCAGAGAAGCCGGCGCCTCCGCTCGCCCGGTCGAAGACAGCAGCGGTCCAATTGCGCTGGCCGGCAGGATGGATGGCGGGAGGCGCCGCAAAGCCCATCTCGTCAGCATCCACGCCGAGGCGACGCGCGGCCGCTTCTCTGATCGCCAAAGCCACCGTCAGCGCCACTTCACGGCTGGCGCAGTCGTAGAGTTGTATTTCGCAGACGTCGGTTCGAATTTCGTGACCGAGTCGTAGATGGCGCGCCACGGCATAGGGGTTGATCTCCGGCGCGCCTGTGCAGGTGCGTTCGTCGGCCGCACGGGGGCCTCCGCGAAGTGGACGGTGCCCCGCGAGGGACCCGGCGCCATCCGCTTGGTGTTCGGCTTCCGCGCGGCCACAGTGCAGGCAGACCTCGAACCCATGGCCGTGCGGACCTGGATTGAACCAGAAGACCAGACCGTCCGAGCCGGTCCGGAGGCGCCCGACGTTTGGGTCCGGGAGAGCGCGCCAAGCCAGAGTGCGCGCCGAGACCCAGGGGTCGACGAGCATTGAAGTCCCGGTGTCCGAGGGGTCATCATGAACTTCGTAGCGCGCGTCGACGGCAAAACCGGCTGGAGCGAGGAATCGCATGATCTTGAAGTCAGAGCTGCCGCAATCGGGGCAGGCGCCGGGAGACACGGCGGATGGCGCCGACAGTAACGCGCCGCAGGACTGACAATGGCGCATCTGACGAAGGCTTTGCACCTCCCGCACACCGGCCTTATCGGCGGGACGTTTCCAATTCAGCGTGACGCCCGCGGACTCTCGCACGACACCGTCCACCACCAAGCTCCGCCCAGGCGCATACTCGAATATGGCGATGTCGCGTTGTCGGGATGGGTATCCTCGAGAACTAAAGCGGTTCTCGCCAGAGTCCTCTCGCTTGTGTCGCTCGACCCCAGTCTCCGTCACGAAGGACACCACGTCGCTCGGGAAGCCATATGACGGTAGGAATCCGCGACCGGCGAGTTCACCCAAAAGGTAATTTCCCTGGAGCCTCCGACGTTGGAAGTCCCGCGCCTTGGATACCACAGAGGTTTCGGCATCCGGCTCATCGCCCCTTAGTGCGTCCCATTCCGCGCTCAAATCCGACTGAATGCGCTCGATCGTATCCCGGACACCTTCGAAGAGGTCGGGGTCTGGTCGCACGGGGGTCCCGCGCAACACCTCCTCAAGATCCGATGTCATCGTCTTGAGACCTGCAGCGGCGGCGTCGAGCCATGCTAGGAAGCGACGCCAAGGCAAGTTATTCAGGACTTCTGCGCTGAGTCCGAGGCCGAAAAAGGCGCCATTCGTCAGTTTGTGAAGTTCGGCGCCCTGAGTGGCCAGAAAGCGCGCAAGAAGAAGGGCGTGGGCGTGACGTCGAGCGATGGTTGGGCTTTCGAGACTGACCACCGGCGCGGGCGCTTCTCGCGCCAGGAAGGCGCCGGGATCTGCGAACGCGAGTCGGTCGAGCGGTCGATCCTTGCAAATCGTCAGGCCAAGAGCGATCGGCTGACGCGCCCGTCCCGCCCGGCCGACACGCTGCCGGTAATTAGCGATC
>NZ_RZSR01000901.1:0-2454 GCF_004023265.1 Mesorhizobium sp. M1A.F.Ca.IN.020.06.1.1 | reverse complement strand
GCGCAGATGAACGCACGTCCGCCGGACAGCGCGCGACGTACTTCGATCTCCGGCGCGCTGGCCTTCGGCAGCGACCTTTTCGCCGAAAGCGGCTTTCAGGGGACCAAGCGCGTCATCGACGTTTCGGGCGACGGACCCAACAACCAGGGCGCGCCGGTCGACATCACGCGCGACGAGGTGGTGAGGCAGGGCATCACCATCAACGGACTGCCGCTGATGACAAGGGGCGGGTACGGCGGCGCCTTCGACGTCGCCAATCTCGACCGCTACTACAGCGACTGCGTGATCGGCGGGCCGGGCGCCTTCATGATCCCGGTCAACGACTGGACGCAATTCCCGGAAGCGATCCGTCGCAAGCTGGTGCTCGAGCTCGCCGGCCCGGCCTCGCGGCAATGGGCGGCAGAAGAGGCGGCTCACCCGCCGGTCGTGCTTGCCGACGACAGGCCGGCCGCCGATTGCCTGGCCGGTGAGAAGATGTGGCGCAACCGCGGCTGGATGATGGATAGCCGGTGACGGTCGGCAAGCTCCGCCGGAGCGGGGTTCGGACTTGCTTCCTCGTGTAGCACAATGGCAAAATGTGATCGGGCCCGCGCCATCGCGCAACGCGATGAAATGAGGAAATATTGCATGAAACGTTTGGTCATCCTGGCGGCGCTTGCGTCGACAATATTTGCCGGAAGCGCCAGCGCCCAATTTTACGGCGAGGCCGCCTGCGTGCTGTTCGAGAATGCGAACTTCCGCGGGCGCTCGCTTGCAATGGGTCCTGACGACGCCGTCAATTTCCGGGGCGGCTTCTGGAACGACCGCGTTTCCTCGGTGCTGGTGCGGCGGGGCTGCACGCTTGTCGCCTATGAGAATGCAGGAAGGCGCGGCCGCTCGATCGAGCTCAATCGCAGGGTCCGCGATTTCGGAGGTTCCGGCTGGAACGACCGCATCTCGTCCGCGGAGTGCTATTGCGACCGATATTGAGGTCGTCAAACCGGCGAGCGGTCATAACGCCAGGCTGAAAACCAGCCCGGAATTCTCGGCGCTGAAGGCGCAGTTGACCGAAGACATCCGCATTGAGGCGATACGGACCGCACAGCCGCCGTAGGTTTTCGTAGCCTTGTCGCTTAGGCGGCCAGCAACTGCTTGCGGTCTACGCGCTCCTGCTGCGGCGAGCGGGCATAGAGCTCGCGGTAGCATTTGGAGAAGTGCGAGGCCGAGACGAAACCGCAGGCGACAGCCACTTCCACCACGGGCAGCGACGACTGGATGAGCAAATGCCTGGCGCGGTCGAGCCGGATCTCGAGATAGTAGCGGGCAGGCGAGCGGCCCATCTCGGTGCGGAAGAGGCGCTCGATCTGCCGGCGCGACAGATCGACATGGTCGGCGATCTCGATCAGCGACAGCGGCTCGGAGAGGTTCGCCTCCATCAATTCAATGATGGTCAGCACCTTGGAATTCTGCACACCGAGACGGGCGCGCAGCGGCAGGCGCTGGCGATCCGTCGGGCTGCGCACGCGGTCGGTCAGCACCTGCTCGCAGACGCGGTTGACGAGGCTTTCGTCGAAGTCGTCGCCGATCAGCTTCAGCATCATGTCGAGCGCCGCGGTGCCGCCTGCGCAGGTGTAGACATTCTGGTCGATCTCGAAGAGGTCGGCGAAGACATTGGCCTTGGGAAAGGCCTCCGAGAAGCCCGGCAGGTTTTCCCAATGGATGGCGCAGCGCTTGTTGGAGAGCAGGCCCGCGGCCGCCAGGATGTGCGCGCCGGTGCACAGGCCGCCCACGGCGACGCCGCGGTTGTATTCCTCGCGCAGCCAGGCGAAGGCCGACTTGTTATGATAGCGCTCGACATTCATGCCGCTGCAAACGATCGCCATGTTCGGGCGGTCCGGCCCGGCCATCTTCCTGCGCTCTTCCTCGAGCGAGGTGTTGACGGCGCATTCGACGCCGTTCGAGGCGCGCACGGGCTTGCCGTCGATACTGGCCAGGCGCCAGCTATAGGCCTCGTAGCCGAGCATCCGGTTGGCCGAGCGGAGCGGGTCGAGCGCCGTTGCGAAGGCGATCATGGTGAAGTCGGGGATGAGGAAGAACACAAACGATCTCTTGATCGGGTGCTTGACGGCATTCACGGGAAACCTCACGCGGCCATGACGCGAACAGAATGTCGCTAATAGCATAGCGACATCAGGAAAAATCATTCCTGTCAATCGGCTAGACGGCTAAGCGACGATTAAATTTGCGACACGGGTCGCAAACGGGCAATCGTCGATGGCGCGAGACTGGAGGTTGCTACTTCAGGTTCCAACGAATGCGCCGTCAGAAGAAAAACGCCGCCACGGCGGAGCCGGGCGACGTTGAATTTCATTCAGCGCGACGGCAACCAGGTGCCGTTCGAAACTGCTGTGTCAGGCAACGAAGCCGAGGCGAGCGGCAGCCATGGCGCCGGTCTGGCCGGGCATGGTCTTGGCA
>NZ_RZSR01000900.1:0-2457 GCF_004023265.1 Mesorhizobium sp. M1A.F.Ca.IN.020.06.1.1 | reverse complement strand
GGGCGGAACCGGCTCATACGTCTTCGACCTGATTTCGAAGACCCGGGTGAAGGCTATCAAGCTGTTCGATTTCGATGTGCTCGATCTTCATAATGCGTTTCGCGTACCGGGCGCGACGGACCGCGAGGAGCTTGGCCAGCCGAAAGTGCGGGTTATCGACCGCCGCTACGCAGGCTGGCACAAGGGAACACAGGCTTACGAGGCGAAGGTCGACGGCGGGTCGGAAGAGCTGCTCCACGATGTCACCTTCGCATTTCTTGCGGTCGACAAAGTCGACGCTCGCCGCGAGATCGCCAAGCTCCTTCTGGCGCGCAACATACCAATTGTCGTGGTTGGCATGGGAATTCACCATGGCAGCCCCGGCCTTACCGGAATGGTCGATACCACCTTGCTGGACAACCAGACCCCGGCAGGCATACTTGCCGAAATCGTCGGCGATGAGCTGGCCGATATCCCTGACGAGTATCAGAAGAACATCCAGACCGCGGAGCTCAATGCGCTGAATGCCGCGATGGCGGTCTTCATGTACAAGAAGTACAGAGGCTATTATGCTGGCGGTGCCTCGGTGTGCCAAGCCAGCTTCACAATTTCATCGATGCAGCTCGACCGTGAATTCTCTAACTGAACGCAGCGAAAACTTCGTGGCGGTGCGCGGCCCGGTTCCCGAGCAACTCCAGCCCGGAATACTGTACGTCAATCCTCAAGGCAGCAGGGCTCACCACCTGTGCGCTTGCGGTTGCGGTCGACGTGTGCTGACGCCTTTGAACGACGTGGAGTGGGAACTGTCCGGCTCAGACCGACATCCATCATTGCATCCGTCAGTGGGAAACTGGAACCTGGAATGTCGGTCGCATTACCTGGTGCGGAACGGCAGGGTGCTGTGGGCACGCAGCTTCTCGCCAGCAGAGATAGAGGCCTGCAGGCAAAGAGATCTGAGGCCGTACCAGCAAATCAACCGGCTTGACGCGATCAAATCTTGGATACGGCGCGCCATCAACTTCTTTCGGCGGGGCTAGATCCAGTCTGCGCGTCTCCAAAGGTATTGGCGTAGTGACGAGCATCGTGCAGGAGGCCGGCTTTGAGAAAGCTCACGGCGGGCCTGTACTGACAGGCAGCTTCGAGCGACCGCTTTGCTGATCTCGGCCCCGATAACGGACAGTCGTTTGCGGCCCCAACAGCTGTCGTTAGGACCGCCGAGGGTCATCGCATCGGCCGCGAGCCCGTCGCGGTGACATATTGAGGCCGTTCGCGGCGACGCCTATTGTTTCCACTGCCATGCTGGGAGACTCGAAATCGATGCCAAACTCAGAGAATGGCTGGCCTACGACAGCGTTCTCATACCAAACGCCCGACAAGTAATGCGGCGTTCTCTCGGCGCCTGGACAGTTTTGGCACCTTGGATTCCGCCGTCCCGCATGTTCGATAACCACACCAACCTCAAAGCCGGCAGCAAAGCCAACACGAGACTCGATGCAGCGTCAGACCGTGATCGTTTCAGGCCTTGTGGCCTACCGAATGCATCGCGCCTGCGGCGCGCGCCAACGCGATCGGCCTCGAAGTCCTGATGCTGCCCCAGCTTGCCGCCCGGCTGTGCGGCGGCTTCGTCGAAATGGCGCCGCCCGAAGTGCTCTTCCCCCTGATCAACCTGGTCCGGCCGAAAAGCACCAACCTGACCATTGAAGTTACCTAGCCTCGCAGCCCGTCGCGCGCTTCCCCGCCCATCCTAAAAACCCGCCTCGACACGCACCTGCCCCTGAAGGTTGGCGTTGATCGAGATGTGATCGTCGGCGACTTCGAGCTCCGAGATCTTCGCGGACGCCACGGCGCCGAACAACTTCACCTTGTCGGCGAGATCGACGTTCAGCGCCTTGTTAGCCCTTTCAACACCCTTGCGAATATCATCTCCGTATGAGTAGTTGGCGAGGCTCGCCACGTAGTCGCGAACGAGAGGCAGACTGGCAATTGAAGCCACGGTATCCACGACACGATTGTTCGTATCGCTCGCGATCGTGACGTCTTTGACCGAGAGTTTGCTCGCTTGCTCGTCGAGCACCGGCAGCGTGGAAAATTCGACGCGGCCCTTCGTATCGAACCACGAGAAATAGTCGATCCACCTCAGCCATGCGGAGCGATCGTCATAGGCAAGGTCTATCGCGATCCTCAGCCTTCCATCGGCGCCTCGCGAAATCGCGGGGTTTGAAAGGTTGATGGTTCCGGAAAATCTCTCATCCTTGAGCTCAGCCTTGTAACCGCTCGGATACTGCTGTTTGGCGGCTCGCAGGATTTCGTCATAGGCAAGCACGATCGGAAGCTTGAAGCGAAACAGCCCGTCTCCCGCTGGCACGCTCGTCAATTGTGGGAGAGGAACCTTCGTTGCCGGCGCGGCAATGGATCCGAGCGCCAGCTGAGTGCTACCGGCCAGGGTCACCTGCGCCTTGAGGATGTCGCCTTCGATGT
>NZ_RZSR01000899.1:0-2461 GCF_004023265.1 Mesorhizobium sp. M1A.F.Ca.IN.020.06.1.1 | reverse complement strand
ACAAAATGCAGGACCTCGATGATGTGGCCGTTGCCGGCCATGGCGCCGCGCTCGACGACCATCGCACCTGGGTCGACCGGCTGGTCGCCATGGCGCATACGACAGTGACGATCGGCTTTGCCGTTTTGGCGCTGATATTATCGGCGACGGTGCTGACGGTGGTGTTCGCCACGCGCGGCGCCATGGCCGGCAACGGCCACATCATCGAGGTCCTGCATTTTGTCGGCGCCGAGGCCCGCTTCATCGCGCGCGAATTCCGTTGGCATTTCCTGGTCACCGGCATGAAAGGCGCCGCCGCCGGAGGTGCCGCCGCTATCATGGTCTTCATCGTCTTTTCCTGGTGGTCGTCGCGCAACATGGCGACGCCTGAGGCCGACCAGGCGACCGCGCTGTTCGGCAATTTCGCGATCGGCTCCACCGGCTATCTCGGCGTCGCCCTGATGGTGCTGGTGATCGGCGCGCTGACCGCTGCGACCTCGCATGCCACGGTCGTCGCCTATCTCAGCGAGATCGACATCCGGCAGCCGGAGGCGGTCTGATCATGACGCGTAGCCAAGGGTGGCGCGAATGCAAGAGGTGGCAAGTTGGGTTTCCAATGCGATCCGGACTCCACAAGTGCATGATCACGCAAGGGAAACTGCCGTAACGCAATGTGCGCCGTGCTATCTATGAAAGGCGACGTTTCAGAGTTAACCATTGGATGTTTTCAGGATTAACCTGGGGATGATGGACGCGCGGGACTCGATCGGAACGGCTGGACGGATGCCAGCGGCGCTTACGCGCGGTGCTGCGTCTGCAAGAACCGGTCGTCTCAGATTTGCGCTTCGTCTCTGCGGTTTCTTCGTGCTCGCCCTGCTGGCGCTTTTCGCCGGCGGCTTCGGCTGGTTTGCCGACAAGGTCAGCAACATGACGACGCCGGTCAATCCGGCCAGGGCCGACGCAATCATCGTGCTCACCGGTGGTCAGTCGAGGCTCGACGCCGCCATGGATCTGCTGGCATCAGGCAAGGGCGAGCGGCTCTTGATCAGCGGTGTTCACCCCACGGCGAGCCGCCGCCAATTGCAAGCGGCGATGGGCGGCGACAAGCAGCTGTTCTCCTGCTGCGTCGACATCGACCGCGCCGCGCTCGACACGATCGGCAATGCCGAGGAGAGCGCCAAATGGGTGGAAAGCCACGCCTATGGCAGCATCATCGTCGTCACCAACAACTACCACATGCCGCGCAGCCTGCTCGAGATGGGCCGGCTGCTGCATGGCGCGCGGCTTGAGCCCTATCCGGTGGTCAACAACAAGCTCGGCAATGGCAGCTGGCTGACCAAGCCGGAAGCACTGCGCGTGCTGCTCACCGAATACAGCAAATATGTGTTGGCGCTGGCGCGCGGCATCGTCCCGCTTCGGCCGACCACCGAGGGCGTCACGCTCGCCGAAGCCTCTACGGTGAGCAAGAACTAAGCTTCGCCAGACGCGCTGTTGCGCAGGCGTGCGATCTCCTGCTCCAGACCGGCAATGCGTCTATCCCGCTCGGCAAGCGCGGCGGCCACATCCGCCGCCTCGAAGCGCTGCGGAATATGCTGCGGGCAATTTGCATCCCAGGCCGTGACGCTGAACAGGATCGCCTGCTCCGGCCGCGCCTTGTAGTTGGCCGGCATCAGCCTCGCCGTCAGCTCCGCATCGTCCTCGACGACGCGCGCTGTGCCCCAGATCTTGATGCGCTGCCGAAGCATGTAGTCGATCAGGAACAGGAAGGCCTGGGCATTGTCCGCAAGATTGCCCTGGGTGATGAACTGCCGGTTCCCCGAGAAATCGGCAAAGCCGATCGTTTGCTCGTCCAGCACCTTCAGGAAGCCGGCTGGCCCGCCGCGATGCTGAACATAGGGTTGACCTCCGCCATTGGCTGTCGCCAGGAACACACTGGTCTGCGCCTCGACGAAGGCGGCGAGGTCGGGCGTGATCGTCGCCCGCCAGCCGCCGCGCTCCTCGACCCGCGCATAAGATGCGCGCGAGCCCTTGCGGGACTGGATGGCCTTGACCGTAGGGGTAAAGGCGACGTCGCTGGTGAAGGCGTCCATGGCGGCTGTCCTCTGCCAAAGTGGAACGACATGTAGCCCCTTCCGAAATCCGGAGGTAGAAGGCATATTTGCAATCCATCCTTCCACATTTCGGAAGAATAAATGGACCGCCTCGACGCCATGTTCTTGTTCGTAGCCACCGTGGAGGCCGGCAGCCTTTCCGCCGTCGCGCGACATGCCGGCGTGCCGCTCGCCACCGTCAGCCGCAAGCTCTCCGAACTGGAGAGGCACCTCAAGACGCGTCTGCTCAACCGCTCGACGCGGCGCCTCACCTTGACGGACGCTGGTCGTTCCTATCTCGCCGCCTGCCGCCGTATCCTCGATGAGGTGGGCGAAGCCGAGCGCGCCGCCGCTGGCGAATACTTGAGCCCGACCGGCGAGCTGGTGATCAC
>NZ_RZSR01000898.1:0-2462 GCF_004023265.1 Mesorhizobium sp. M1A.F.Ca.IN.020.06.1.1 | reverse complement strand
CTGTTCTATCTTGTGCCCGCCGTAACCGCCGTCATCGCGTGGGCTCTGTTCGGCGAAGAGCTCACTCTGCTGCAGATCGCCGGCATGGCGATCGCCACTTTGGGCGTCGGGCTCGCGACCGCCCGTCAGGACAGAGCTCAACCCACGCGGGCGCGCGCCTCGAGATAGCGGCTGATCGCGGCATTGAGCTCGCCGCCAAGGATGAAAATGGCCGAGATGATGTAGAGGAACACCACCGCGATCATGATCGAGGCCAACCCCGCATAGGTCGTCACATAGGACGAGAAATGGTCGAGATAGGTGGCGAAGATGGTCGAGCCGGCCAGCCACGCGACCAGCGTGAAGACGATGCCCGGAACGATGGAAACGAAGCGGCGCTTGCCGGCCGGCAGCCAGATATGCACCGCGAACAGGCCGATGACGATGACCGTCGAGGCGATCACGTAACGCCATATGGTGATCGTGCCCATATAGGGCTTGATCCATTCCAGATGCGCCTCGGCCAGCCGCGCGAGCAGGGGCGCGAGCACCAGAAGCACGCTGACGGCGAGAAAGCAGGCCGTCGCGATCAGCACGAAGACGATGCTCTGCACCCGGCGGTGGATGATGCCGCGCGTCTCGGTAACGCGATAGGCGCGGTTGAGCGAGGTCCTTAGCGCCTCGATGCCGTTCGAGGCGAAGTAGGCGGCTAAGAGCACGCCGTAGGTCAGGAGGTCGCTGCGCCGCACGGTGAGCACATTCTGCACCTCGCGCGCGATCGGCTTCGCAATCTGCTCCGGCCAGGTGTCGAAGACCAGATGCACGGCCGTGTCGGCGAAGGCGCGCGCGCCGAGAAAGCTGGCCAGCGTCGTTGCGAAGATCAGGAACGGAAACAGCGCCATCAGCGAGGTGATCGCCAGATGGCTGGCCATTGCCCAGCCGTCGTCGGTGGTGAAATGGCCGATCGCATCGTAGAGCACGCGCTTGACCGCGACGATATTCCTGAGCAAGGACCCGCGCTCCGCTCGATTGTGTCGACGCCGCGAATATGGGAAGGGATTGCGGCAAATGGCAACCCCAGGTCCCACAACGTTGCCCACCGCTGAACAGTTGCGCAGCATCATCGTCACCGGCACCTCCTCCGGCATAGGCGCCTATTGCGCGCGGGCATTGAAGGCGGAAGGCTGGCGCGTATTCGCCACGGCCCGCACACCGGCCGACATCGCCGCGCTCGAGACGGAGGGCATCGAAGCCTTCTATCTCGACTATCGCGAGCCTGAGTCCATCGCCGCCCTGGCCGAGGCCGTGCTGGAGCGCACGGGCGGCACGCTCGACGCGCTGTTCAACAATGGCGCCTACGCGCAGCCCGGTGCCGTCGAGGACCTGCCGGTCGAAGCGCTGCGCGAGCAGTTCGAAGCCAATTTCTTCGGCTGGCACGACCTGACCCGCCGCGTCGTGCCGGTCATGCGCCGCCAGGGGCACGGTCGCCTCGTCCACTGCTCCTCGATCCTGGGGCTCGCCCCGGTCCGTTTTCGCGGCGCCTATTCGGCGTCGAAACATGCCGTCGAAGGCCTGATGCTTTGCCTGCGCCAGGAGCTCGAAGGCAGCGGCATTCATGTCTCGTTGATCGAGCCGGGGCCGGTGACCTCGAAGATCGCCAGCAACGGCCTGGTATGGTTCTTGAAGAACATCGACGTCGAGAACTCCGTTCACCGCGCCGACTACCAGGCGCAGCTCGCGCGGCTCAAGGCCGGCGGCAGCGTCTCGCGTCTGAAGCCCGGACCTGAGGTGGTCCATGCCGCCTTGCGCCACGCGCTTCTGTCACAGCGCCCGCACCCGCATTATGTGGTAACGGTGCCGGCCAGAATCGGCGTGGCGCTCAAGCGCATCCTGCCGGCCTCGATGCTCTACCGCGTGCTCGCCAGGCGGGCCTGACCGAAACCCAACTGGAGCCAGCACCATGGCAACCGTCTTCAACATCCTCGCCATTGTCGTCATGGCTGCCGTCGTGGTCGTGCTGATCCGCGGCCTCGTCAACATGATGCGCGGCGGCTCAGGCTTCACCTCCAACAAGCTGATGCAGGCCCGCGTACTGCTGCAGTTCATAGCTCTGGTGCTGATCATGCTGACCGTCTACTTCACCCGCAAGTAACGGGCCGGGGAGGAGAAGGTGGTCAAGCTCAACAAGATCTATACCCGTACCGGCGACGACGGCACTACCGGTCTGGGCAGCGGCGAGCGGCGCCTGAAGTCAGATCTGCGCGTCGAAGCCTACGGCACGGTGGACGAAGCAAATGCCTGCGTCGGCATGGCGCGCGTCCACACCGCAACCGATCATCCGGCGCTCGACGCCATGCTCTCCCGCATCCAGAACGATCTTTTCGACCTCGGCGCCGACCTTGCGGTCCCGGACGACGGCAAACCGCTCGGCTACGAGCCGCTGCGCATCGTCGCCGCGCAGACCGGGCGCGTCGAAAAGGACA
>NZ_RZSR01000897.1:0-2463 GCF_004023265.1 Mesorhizobium sp. M1A.F.Ca.IN.020.06.1.1 | reverse complement strand
GCTTGACGCACTGGCCGGAGCCGTCGCCGGCGCCGGCCTCGGTTGCGACAGGTGCGCAGGCCGCACATGCGGAACGAAACGCGGTTCGTCGGGAACAGCAGAAGCCGGGGGACTGGTGTTTGGCAAGGCCGTCCAGCCGGCGCGCGGCAAGCCGGATCGTTCCCGCGGAGCAAACGATCCGGGCGGCGGCAAGGTCGCGTCGAGATCGTCGTCACGCGTTGCCCTGGCGATCTCGGCCATGCTGGCGGGCCGGTCTTGAGGATCCGGCTGCAACATCGCTTCGATGAGTTCGCGGAAATCGGGATTGATGTCCGACAAGTCCGGCACGGTGCGGCGCTTCTCGATGACCTCATATTGCGAGCCGCTCATGTCGAGCGGCTTCCCGCGCAGCGCGGCGGCCAGCACCAGGCCGAGGCTGTAGATATCGGATTGCTCGCTGACCTCCCCGCCATAAAGGCCGAGCTGTTCGGGAGAGACGTAATTGTATTTGCCGGCGAATTTCCCGCCGATCAGCGTCTCGCCGCCGACATTCGCCGAGCGCGCGATGCCGAAGTCGATGATCTTGGCCCGCTCGACCCGGCCGCCCGGCAGGATGATGTTGTCGGGCGAAAGGTCGCGGTGGACCGCGCCGGCCTGATGCACGGCGCTCAGGCCCGAGGCGAGGCGATGGCAAAGCCGACGCACGTCCGGTGGCGCCATCGGGCCGCGCCGCATGACTTCGAACAGCGACTGGCCGTCGACGAACTCCATCGCCAGGTAGGGGCGGCCGATCCCCGGATCGATGGTGAAGACGTGGTATCGCACCACCGCGTCATGCGACAAATGGTTGAGGATCGAGGCTTCCTTGCGGAACAGCGACAGAATGGTTTGGTCGCGCGCGAACTCGGGCAGCACTATCTTGATCGCGACATGGTCGCCGGTCTGGATATTGTGGCCGCGATAGACTTCGCCCATGCCGCCGGATGCGATGCGCTCGTCGAGCTCGTAGATGCCGCTGAGCTGCGTGCCGACGCCGGTATTTGCGAGGTTCGGCGAAATCCGCGTCCTGTCGTCGTCGCTCATGTGTCTCAGCCCCTGGACCGATCCGCATCGAGCGGTCCGTTGCGTCCGTCGCCGATCCTGACCAGCACGATGGTGACATTGTCCGTTCCGCCGCGCGCCAGCACCGTCTCCAGCAGCTTCTCGCACGCGGCTTGCGGCGGCGCGGACTTCACCGCCGCTTCGATCTCCGCGTCGCTGACATGCGCGGTGAGCCCGTCGGTGCTCAATACGAAGATATCCCCCGGCATCAACTCGCCTTGCTGAAAATCGATCTCGAGTTCGTCGCTGACCCCGACGGCGTGGGTGATCACATTGCGGCGCGGCCAGGTGAGCGCTTCCTCCGCGCTGATCATGCCCCGGTCTAGCAGCTCCTGGACTTCGGTATGATCCCTGGAAATCTGCGAGATAGCGCCGCCGCGTACCAGATAGATGCGGCTGTCGCCGGCCCACAGGCCCGCGAACCGCCCCTCCATGGCGAGCAGGGCGGCGAAGGTGGAGCCGATGGTGATGCCGCGCGAACGCGATATGTTGCGGATCTCGGCATTGGCGCGGCTCAGCCGGTCCTCGAAACGGGCGCGAAGGTCCGGCGCCGAGCTCGCAATGCCGATCGTCGCCAGGTGGTCGACGATGCTGGCCGAAGCGACCTCGCCGGCCTCATGGCCGCCCATTCCGTCGGCCACCACCCAAAGGCCGGCTTGTTGCTCGACCAGATAGTTGTCTTCGTTGTGGTCGCGCACACAGCCTTTGTGGCTGACGCCGAAACTCTCAATGGAAAGGGCGACAGTGCTCAATTTGCCACCAAGCGCTTCGCGAGCGTCCTCTGTGACGAACGATGGGCCGCGTGCCCAGGCCAGTTTGCCACAAGCGCATACTTTAGAGTATCAAAATGAAGGCGGGAGACGGTGCTGCTCGGGAACGATCCGATCGACCATGACGGCGCCATCTCAGAATGCCTTCGGACAGCTGAACCCGGACAGCGCCGGGAGCAGGAAGGGATTGGCGCCAGAGCCGCTCTCCATCTTGTAGGCGACGTCGCGTCCGCCGATCACGAAGCGCGCCTCGGCGCCGGCGCCGTTGCTGGTGACGCTCGCCTTGTCCAGCAGGCGCTTCAGAGCCCATGGCCCTTCGAATTTGAGGGCGGACTCGCGGCCGGGCATCTCCGGCGTCAGGCTGAGGCTCGCGGATCCGGAAGCGCCGCCGCCCGGCCATGTCACCGTGCTCGGCGCATTGCCGGCCTGCGTGCTTTGCACCGTCTGCCCATCTATGTTGAGCACCGCGCTATCCACCTCGCTGTTCAGCGAGGAGGGCGTGAAGGTGATCGAGACCGACGGCGCCGAACCGCCGGAGGGGAAGAAGGCGCTGCGGATTTCCGCCGCCGACTGGAACGCCTTCAAGGTCGATTTGGCGAGGTCGCGGCTGGAG
>NZ_RZSR01000896.1:0-2465 GCF_004023265.1 Mesorhizobium sp. M1A.F.Ca.IN.020.06.1.1 | reverse complement strand
ACCCGTGCTTCCGGAAAAGAACAAGGACTAGGATATGGCACAGGAACGTAGGGAAGGCGGCCGCGGCCGCCTTCCCTACGTTCCTGTGCCATATCCTAGTCCTTGTTCTTTTCCGGAAGCACGGGTTGCTGTTTGCCGGCGCCTCTAGCGACCCACCGGCGGTGAATTTCTCCTTTGCATGATCCTGTCCGAAAAGTCTGCAACTTTTCGGGATCATGCATTAGAAGCTCAGACCGCCTTCGCGGGCAGCCTCGGCCAGCGCCTTGACGCGGCCGTGATAGATGTACGGGCCACGATCGAAGACGACTTCCTTGACGCCGGCCTTCGACGCGCGCTCGGCGATCAGCTTGCCGACCGCGGCAGCAGCGGCGCTGTCGGCGCCGGTCTTGAGCGAGCCCTTCAGCTCCTTCTCCAGGGTCGAGGCGGCGGCCAGCGTGTGGCCCTTGGCGTCGTCGATGACCTGGACGTAGATGTGCTTCGAGGTGCGATGCACCGAAAGCCGCGGCCGCTCGCCGGCGACCTTCTTGAGCTGGCGGCGCACGCGCTGCGCGCGGCGCTGGGTGGTTTCTTTGGGGCTAGCCATGATTCTGTTCCTTGCCTTCAGAAAACGGGGGCAACCGTGTGCGGTAGGCCAAGCCTCCCGCGGTCGCGCCCCGCGGCGATCAAAAGTCTTACTTCTTCTTGCCTTCCTTGCGGACAATCCGCTCGTCGGCATAGCGCACGCCCTTGCCCTTGTAGGGTTCGGGACCGCGATACTCGCGGATCTCGGCCGCGACCTGGCCGACCTGCTGCTTGTCGATGCCGGAGACCGTGATTTCGGTCGGCTTCGGCACGGAGATCGTGATGCCCTGCGGCGTCTCATAGACCACGTCGTGGCTGAAGCCGAGCGCCAGCTGCAGGTTCTTGCCCTGCATGGCGGCGCGATAGCCGACGCCGGTGATCTCGAGCTTCTTCTCGAAGCCGTCCTTGACGCCCTGCAGGATGTTGACGATCTGCGTGCGCGACATGCCCCACTTGGCGCGGGCGGTCTTGGTCTGGTCGCGCGGCTCGACCGAAATCTCGGCGCCTTCCATCTTGACCAGCACTTCGTCGTTGACCACGAACTTCAGCTCGCCCTTGGGGCCCTTCGCCGTCACGGTCTGGCCGTTGACGGTCGCGGAGACGCCCTGCGGCAGCGAAACGGGTTTCTTTCCGATACGAGACATTGTTGTCTCCTCTTTCCTTTACTGCTGTGAATGGTGAATGGTGGAATGGCGAACGGCGCGGTCAAAGTCCCGTGCAGCCTCACCATTCACTATTCACCATTGACCATTCACCCTTAGAAAATCTGGCAGAGGATCTCGCCGCCGACATTCTGCTCGCGCGCTTCGTGATCGGCCATGACGCCCTTCGGCGTCGAAAGGATGGCGATGCCGAGGCCGTTGGCGACATGCGGGATCGACTTGGCCGAGACATAGACGCGGCGGCCGGGCTTCGAGACGCGCTCGATTTCGCGCACGACCGGAGCGCCGTCGAAATACTTCAGCTCGATCTCGATTTCCGACTTGCCGTTCTCGAAGTCAGTCTGGCTGTAGTCGCGAATATAGCCTTCCGACTTCAGCACTTCGAGGACGCGGGCGCGCAGACGCGAGGCCGGGGTCGAGACGCTCGACTTCTTGCGGCCATAGGCGTTGCGGATGCGGGTCAGCATATCGCCGAGAGGATCGCTCAATGACATCTCAGTGTCTCCTTACCAGCTCGACTTGACCAGGCCCGGGATCTGGCCGTTGTTGCCCAGATCGCGAAGCGCGATACGCGAAAGCTTGAGCTTGCGATAGTAGGCGCGCGGACGCCCCGTCACTTCGCAGCGGTTGCGGATGCGGATCTTGGCCGAGTTGCGCGGCAGCGCCGAAAGCTTCAACTGGGCGCGGAAACGCTCTTCCATCGGCTTGGACTGGTCCATGACGATGTCCTTGAGCGCCTTGCGCTTGGCGGCGTACTGACCGGCAAGCTTGCGGCGCCGGTTGTTCTTCTCGACTGAGCTGGTCTTTGCCATTTCAGATTTTTCCTTTTTCGCTGCCGTTACTGGCGGAAGGGGAAGTTGAAGGCCTTGAGCAGCGCTCTGGCCTCGTCATCCGTCTTCGCCGTCGTACAAACGATGACGTCCATGCCCCAGACCTGATCAACCTTGTCGTAGTTGATCTCCGGGAACACGATGTGCTCCTTGATGCCCATGGCGTAGTTGCCACGGCCGTCAAAGCTCTTCGGGTTCAGTCCGCGGAAGTCGCGAACGCGCGGCAGCGCGATGTTCACGAGGCGGTCGAGGAACTCGTACATGCGTTCCTTGCGCAGCGTGACCTTGGCGCCGATCGGCATGTTCTCGCGCACCTTGAAGCCCGCGATCGAGTTGCGGGCGCGGGTGACGACAGCCTTCTGGCCGGCGATCAGCGCGAGGTCCTCGGCCGCGACCGAGGGCTTCTTGGAAT
>NZ_RZSR01000895.1:0-2466 GCF_004023265.1 Mesorhizobium sp. M1A.F.Ca.IN.020.06.1.1 | reverse complement strand
CGATCAGGCGATCGCCCATGGCAGCGGCACCGTCAGCGCCGCCGCCGTTCGCGCCATGTTGGGCTTGGCCGACCGCGCCCGTATCATCGACCTGTTCGAGCACGTCATGAAGGGCGATGTTGCGGCGGCCTTGTCCGAATTCCGCGCACAATACGATACCGGCGCCGATCCGGCCGCGGTGCTCACCGACCTGGCGGAATTCAACCACCTCGTTACGCGTCTGCGGTTCGTGCCGGCCGCGGCCAATGATGCCTCGCTCTCCGAGGACGAGCGGCGGCGCGGCGCCGAATTTGCGAGCACGCTGTCGGTGCGCGTGCTCTCGCGAACCTGGCAGATGCTCCTGAAAGGTATTCCCGAGGTGCAGTCCTCCAACCGTCCGGTCAGCGCCGGCGAGATGGTGCTGATCCGGCTGGCGCACGCCGCCGACCTGCCGACGCTGGACGAAGCGCTGAAATCGCTCGAGGGGGCGGCCCCTGTGCCGAATGGCGCTCCGCGCGCCAATGGAGCGCCGGCAAGCAGTGGCGGCGGCACAAATGCCGTGGCGCCGGCGCGGATGCCGGCCTCTAACGGCGGAGGGCAGACCATGCGGCTGGTCGAGATGCAGCCCGCGCCCGCCGCCTTCGTCCCGGCGCCCGAACCGGTCATCGAAACACCGGCCGTTCCGGTGAAGTCGCTGGCCGACATCGCGGCCCTGGCCGATGCCAACCGCGACATCGCCTTCAAGGTGTTGGTCAAGCGCTGCGTGCGGCTGGTGCGCATCGAGCCTGGCCGCATCGACGTCAGCCTGACCGACGATGCGCCCAAGATGCTGCTCAACGACCTGACCTCCAAGCTGCGTGCCTGGACCGGCCGCAACTGGCTGGTCTCGCTGTCGAAGGAAGAGGGTAGCAAGACGCTGGCCGAGATGGAGACGACAAAGCGCGAGAACGCCTTCTCCGATGCCAGGAGCGATCCGACCGTCGCCGCCATCCTCGCCCGCTTTCCCGGCGCCAAGATCATCGACGTGCGCATTCCCGATGTGCCGGAAGCGGAAGGCGCTGACGCCGACCTGCCGGTTGAGCCGGCTGCCGACGACGAAGAGATTTAGAGCTGACGAACGCGTCAGGGAAAGAGTACGGACCGGTTTCGGTCAAGATCATATTCGCGTTAACGTAGATTCCAACAAGAGGAAGTTTCACGATGAAGGATCTTCTCGGCCTGATGGGCAAGGCAAAGGAAATGCAGGCCAAGTTCCAGGCCATGCAGGATGAGATCGCCACCCTGGAAGCCACTGGGCAGGCGGGTGGCGGCCTGGTCAGCGTGACCCTGACCGGCAAGTTCGAAATGAAGGCGCTGAAGATCGATCCGTCCTTGCTGAAGGACGACGAGGTGGAGATCCTCGAAGACTTGCTGTTGGCCGCTCACAATGATGCCAAAAATAAGGTCGAGCTGGTCATGCAGGAAAAGACCAAGGCATTGACTGCGGGCTTGCCTATACCGCCCGGAATGAAATTGCCGTTCTAAGGCATCTGCCACCAGTTAATTGATGGTGAACGAAAATTGAGCCCAGGCCGCAATATTAACCATTTTGCCGGCATGCTCACGGGCTCATTTCGCGACATTCATAAAGTTTTACCCAAGTCCAGAGGTTGCTAACCATCTAGCCATCTTTTTGCCTGAAAGAGTCTCATTCTTGCCACATCTCGGGGCGGGCTGGCATCTGGAAATGAGGCTTTTTTGTTGATCGCGACGCGATGGAAGACGCCGCTGCTGCTTATCGGCATCGCCGCTTCCCCCTTGCTCCTGGCCGGCTGCAGCCAGACCGCTTCACATGGCATGTCGGTGGCGAGCCTGACCGACGCCGTCACCCCGAGCTTCCTCAGCTCGCGTTCCTATAAATACTCGATGAAGGACAAGGAGTGCCTGCAAAGGGCGATGTTCTTCGAGTCCAACCGGTCGAGCCGTGACGGCATGATCGCCGTCGGCACGGTCGTGATGAACCGGCTACGCTCGGGACAGCATGGCAGCACGATCTGCGAGGTCGTCGGCGAAAAGGGCCAGTTCGCCCCGGGCGTGCTGACGCGCCCGATGAATTCGCGGGCATTGCCAGATGTCGAGGAAGCCGCCGAGGCAGTGCTGAAAGGCGAGCGCAAGGCCAAGCTCAAGAACACGATGTTCTTCCACACCGCCGGCCTGCGTTTCCCCTACAAGAACATGCACTACACGATGGTGGCCGGCGGCAATGCCTTCTATGAGAAGCGCGGCCGCAACTGGCAGCCGTTGTCGGATGAGCCGATGGTCGCCATGGCCTCCGGCAAGTCGCAGAAGACCGACCCCACCGCTCCGGTCCTCGTCGCTTCCGCCGAGCCGGTGGTCAAGACGATCGTTCATGCTGATCCGGCCAAGCAGGCCGCTACGACCGCGGCTGCCGCGCCAGCGCTTCCGGCCAAGACCACAACCGTTGCTGCCCAGCAGACCTATGTGACG
>NZ_RZSR01000894.1:0-2466 GCF_004023265.1 Mesorhizobium sp. M1A.F.Ca.IN.020.06.1.1 | reverse complement strand
CTGCTCGGCACCATGTCGGCGATCGGCACGGCGCTGGGGCCGTCGCTTGGCGGCGTGCTGATCGCTTCCCTCGGTTGGCGCGCGATCTTCCTCGTCACTGCAGGGCTGGGCGTCGTGGCGATGATCCTCGCCCGGCGCTTCCTGCCGGGCGATCAAACCGCGACGATCCTCCGCAGTGAGGCGCAGGGCGTTGGCCCGCGCTTCGATATTCTGGGCACGCTGCTGCTTGCCTTGACGCTCGCCGCCTATGCGCTGGCGATGACGGCAGGACGCGGCCATTTCGGCGGCACGAACATCGCGCTGCTCGGCATGGCCGTTCTCGGCGCCGGCCTGTTCCTTTATGCGCAGCGGAGAGTGGCGTCGCCTCTGGTCAAACCAGCGCTGTTCAGCGATCCGGTGCTGGCGCCGAGCCTTGCCATGAATGGGCTGGTCTCCACCGTGATGATGGCGACGCTTGTCGTCGGGCCCTTCTTCCTGTCGCGCGCGCTGGGCCTGGACGAGGCGCAGGTCGGCGCCGTGCTGTCGATCGGCCCGGTCGTCTCGGCGCTGTGCGGCGTGACTGCCGGCCGCTTCGTCGATCGCCTGGGCGCGTCCGCCATGGTCGTTGCCGGGCTGGTGCTGATGACCATCGGCTGCCTCGCACTTGCTCTGCTGCCGGGGCTGTTCGGCGTCGCCGGCTACGCGGCGGCGATCATGCTGCTGACGCCCGGCTATCAGCTCTTCCAGGCGGCGAACAACACCGCCGTCATGGCCAATGTCGATAAGAACGAGCGCGGCGTTGTCTCGGGCATGCTCAGCCTGTCGCGCAATCTCGGCCTGATCACCGGCACGGCGGTGATGGGCGCGGTGTTTGCGTTCACGGTGGGCACTGGCGAGGTCGGCGCCGCGGCACCGGAAGCAGTCGCCGGCGGGATGGCGTTTACGTTCGCAGTGGCGGCGGGTTTGGTCGCCCTGGCGGTGGCAATTGCGGTGGTTGGAGGTTTGCGAAAGCGTCGGTAACATCCAATCTTCCCCCTTGCGGGGGAGATGTCCGGCAGGACAGAGGGGGGGCGTCTCACTTGGATTGCCAACGCCGTCTGATGTCGGGGAGAGCGCTGGCGCTTCACGCGAAGCGCCCCCTCTGTCACCTTCGGCGACAGCTCCCCTCGAAGGGAGAGTACGCATCGCCGCCAATGTAACCCATCGCACATTCCCAATGTCCTTCTTGCCGTATCGGCTTCCGTAAATTAGCCGATTTTGATATTCCGGTGCGGTCTTCTCCCGCCGCATCGACGAGGAGCCAGATGGCAGTGGAAGGGTGCCCGGCCGGATGACCGACGCTCCGCATAAGGGGCTGCTGGACCTGTGCGTGCTCGGCGACTTCCAGGTGGTCCGCGACGGCGCGCTGCTCGACCTGCCTCCGTCGCGCAAGACGAGAGCCTTGCTTGCCTATCTCGCCGTCACCGGCAAGGCGCATCAGCGCGAGCGGCTCTGCGAAATCTTCTGGGACATTCCCGACGATCCGCGCGGCGCCTTGCGCTGGAGCTTGTCCAAGATCCGCCAGGTGCTCGGCGAGGACGAACCCGCTCTGGTCGCCGACCGCAACACTGTCTCGCTGAAACTTGGCACGGACTATGCCCGGCTGCTGCCGCTGGTGAAGGGCGATCTTTCCATGGCTTCGACGGAGGAGCTGGAAGCCGTGGCCGGTTCGATCCGCGGCGATTTCCTCGCCGATCTTTCGCTCGAGCGCTGCTTCGAATACGAGGCCTGGCGCGCGGGCGTCGCCAGCGAGGTCGAGATCGCCGAGCTCGGCATGTTGCGCGAGCTGATCGAGCGCCTGGCCGGCGAGCCGAGGCGTGCGCTGCCGCTTGCCAGGCGCCTGCGCCGGCTGCTGCCGGAGGATATCGGCCTGGCGGAAGAGATCGCGGCGCTGGAAGAGAAGGTGAGGGCGGCAGCCGCCCAGCCGACGGGACGCTCCGCGCAACGCGGCGCCACGGACGTGGCCCAGATGCAATCACCTTCCACTCAGCTTGCCAACCGCCCGACGCCCGCGCAGGATCCCGGCCGCGCCGTCCATTTCTGCCGGGCTCGCGACGGCACAAGGCTTGCTTTTGCCAAGACCGGCAGCGGCCCGCCCATCCTGCGCGCCGCGCATTGGATGTCGCATCTGACCTTCGACTGGGACAGCCCGATCTGGCGGCACTGGATGAGGGAACTGTCACGCCGGAACCAGTTGGTGCGCTACGACGAGCGCTGCAATGGCCTGTCGCAACGCCACGTGGCCGACGTCTCGTTCGACACGATGGTGTCGGATCTCGAATGCGTCGTCGAGGCCGCGGGGCTCGATCGCTTCACGCTTCTTGGTCTGTCGCAGAGCTGCGCGGTTTCGATCGCCTATGCCATACGCCACCCCGAGAAAGTCTCGGGCATGATCCTCTACGGCGGCTACGTCAAAGGCTGGCGGGCGCGCGGCGACCCCGGCGAGAT
>NZ_RZSR01000893.1:0-2469 GCF_004023265.1 Mesorhizobium sp. M1A.F.Ca.IN.020.06.1.1 | reverse complement strand
TTCCGATATAGACGGAAAAAACGAAAATGAAGGATAGCGGATGTTCCTTTCGCCCCGTCACGCCGAGATCATCCAGATGGCGAAGGACGACGGCCGGGTGCTGGTCGACGATCTGGCGACACATTTCAGCGTGACGCCGCAGACCATCCGCAAGGACCTCAACGATCTCTGTGACCAGCGGCTGCTGACGCGCATCCATGGCGGGGCGCTGTTCCCGTCCGGCATCGAGAACATGGAATACGAGGCGCGGCGCAAAATCGCTGCCGATGAGAAGGAGGCGATCGGCCGCGCGGCGGCCAGGCTCATTCCCGACAACGCCTCGCTGTTCATCAATATAGGCACCACGACGGAAGCTGTCTCAAAGGCGCTTCTCGACCATAACGGGCTTATGGTCATCACCAATAACATCAACGTTGCCAATAGGATGCGGATCTATCCTTCGATCGAGGTGGTGATCGCCGGCGGCGTTGTACGCGGCTCCGACGGCGGCGTCGTGGGTGAGGCCGCGGTGGATTTCATTCGCCAGTTCAAAGTCGACTACGCCGTCATCGGCGCCTCGGCCATCGACCATGACGGCGCGCTGCTCGACTTCGACTTTCGCGAAGTGAAAGTGGCGCAGGCCATCATCGCCAATGCGCGTCATGTGATTCTCGTCTCCGACCGGACAAAATTCGAGCGCACGGCGCCGGTTCGCATTGGTCACCTGTCGCAGGTGAACACCTTCATCACCGACCGTTGCGACATCCCTTCGGTGCGCCGGATTTGCGAGGAAACGGAGGTTCGTTTGATCGAGACAGCGCTCGGATAACGTCTCTTCACGGACATCTCACGCACCTGTGATATTTCGTTTGACATTCGGATCGAGTTCGAAATAATCCCGCCACGGTTTCGCGAAACACAAAAATGGTGCAATGCGAAATCGTGGAGGAACCCTGTGGACGCATCTCCGATCCATGACATTTTTGTCATAGGCGGCGGCATCAATGGCTGCGGCATCGCCCGCGACGCCGTTGGCCGCGGATTTTCCGTATACCTCGCCGAGATGAACGATCTCGCCAGCGGGACTTCCTCCGGCTCGACCAAACTGATCCATGGCGGGTTGCGCTATCTCGAGTTCTACGAATTCCGGCTGGTGCGCGAAGCGCTGATGGAGCGCGAGGTTCTGTGGAAGAACGCGCCGCATATCATCTGGCCGATGCGCTTCGTGCTGCCCTACGCCAAGGGCCTGCGTCCGGCCTGGCTGATCCGGCTCGGCCTTTTCCTTTACGACCATATCGGCGGGCGCAAGCTGCTGCCGGCGACCAAGACGCTGGACATGGCCACCGATCCGGCCGGCAAGCCGCTTAAGCCGCTGTTCCGCAAGGCGTTCGAATATTCGGACGGCTGGGTCAACGATGCCCGCCTCGTGGCGCTCAATGCCCGCGACGCGGCCGACCGCGGCGCCGTCATCCGCACTCGCACCAAGGTGGTCAGCGCGCGCCGCGAGAGCGGGCTGTGGACGATCAAGATCCAGAACGTGCTGACCGGCGAGATCGAGGAAGTCCGCGCGCGTCTTCTCGTCAACGCCGCCGGGCCGTGGGTCGATCAGGTATTGGCAAAAACCGTCGGCCAGAACGATGTGCACAATGTTCGGCTGGTGCAGGGCAGCCACATCGTCATCGGCAAGAAGTTCGACGATCCGCGCGCCTATTTCTTTCAGAACAAGGACGGACGCATCATCTTCGCCATTCCTTACGAAGAAGAGTTCACGCTGATCGGCACCACCGACCGCGACTTTCCCGGCGATCCGCATGAGGTGAAGATCAGCGATACCGAGATCGACTATCTTTGCGCCGCCGCGAGCGAATATTTCGCCCAGCCGGTCAAGCGTTCGGACATCGTCTGGACCTATTCGGCGCTGCGCCCGCTTTATGACGACGGCGCCTCGAAGGCGCAGGAGGCGACGCGCGACTATGTGCTGAAGGCCGATGGCGGGGAGGGTGCCGCCCCCTTGCTCAACGCCTTCGGCGGCAAGATCACCACGTTCCGCCGGCTGGCGGAATCGATGTTGGAGAAGATCGAAGGCTTTCTCGGCAAGCGCGGCAAGCCATGGACCGCCAACGCGCCGCTGCCCGGCGGCGATTTTCCGGCGACCGGGTTCGACGAGCAGGTATCGAGGCTCAAGAACGCCTATCCGTTCCTCGACCAACGGCTGGCACGCAGGTTGACCCGGCTTTACGGCACGCGCGCGGAGAAGCTGCTTGGCCTCGCCAAGTCGAATGCCGATCTCGGCCGCAATTTCGGTGCCGACCTCTACGAAGCCGAGGTGCGCTACCTGGTCGAGAACGAGTGGGCGATCACCGCCGAGGACGTGCTGTGGCGCAGGACCAAACGCGGCCTGCATTTCAGCCGCGAGCAGACGGCGGCATTGGAAGAATTCATGCGCGGGTTAAGCAGCCGCCATGTCGCCGCGGCGGAATGAGGATCGAG
>NZ_RZSR01000892.1:0-2474 GCF_004023265.1 Mesorhizobium sp. M1A.F.Ca.IN.020.06.1.1 | reverse complement strand
CCGTTCTTCCCTGGCGATCTCGTCGAGCGATTGGCCGTTGCCGCTCGGGCACGGCCGGGCGCGATCGCGGTCGCCAGTTCCGACGGCAGGTGGCACCCGACCTTCGCGCTCTGGCCGCTCGGCCTGCGCGATGCCCTGCGCCATTTCCTGGTTGAGGAGGACAATCGCCGGGTCTCGGCCTTCGTGGAGCGGCATGGTTTTGTCGAGGTGGAGTTTCCGATGCTCGAAGCCGGAGGCGAGCGGATCGACCCGTTCTTCAACATCAACACGCCCGACGATCTTGCGGAGGCCGAGCGTCTGTTGCAAAGCCTTGAGCCATGAGACCCGTGTTCGGCATCACCGGCTGGAAGAACTCCGGCAAGACGACCCTGACCGTGAAGCTGGTCGCCGAACTGGTTCGGCGCGGCTGGACGGTCTCGACGGTCAAGCATGCCCATCATGACTTCGACATCGACAAGCCCGGCACAGACAGTTTCCGCCACCGCCAGGCCGGAGCGATGGAGGTCGCGGTCGTCTCCGGCCGGCGCTGGGCATTGATGCACGAACTGCGCAACGAGGACGAGCCGACGCTGGATGACATCCTGGCGCGGCTGGCGCCCTCGGACATCGTGCTGGTCGAAGGCTACAAGCGCGAAGCGCACCAAAAGATCGAAGCGAGACGGCTGGAGGCCAAGGACCGGACGCCGCTTTCGATCAACGACCCGAACATCGTGGCTGTCGCCGCCGACTTTCCGGTCGAAGGCGAAAAGCTGCCGGTCTTCAACCTCGACGATACGAAATCGATAGCCGATTTTGTCGAGCGCGCGATCGGTCTCGTCAGTCCAGGCAAGTAACGCAGCGGCACACGGCGGTTGCCGTTTGCTGTTGTTTTTGCAGTTGCTTTTTTCTTGCAAAGAGTGGGAGTATCCCGCGCAGCGGGCGGTCAAAAAGGCTTCGCCCACAAGAGCCGCACGGGACAGCGGCCATGACAATATGAGAGGATTATCATGCGTATTGCACTGCGTATCGCGCTTGCCGCTTCGGCCGCGCTGCTGACACTTGGCGTTGCCCAGGCTCAGGAAAAGACCCTGAGGATCGGCACCGAAGGCGCGTACCCGCCCTTCAACAACCTGACCTCGGACGGCCAGCTGGTCGGCTTCGACATCGACATAGCCAAGGCCCTCTGCGACGAAATGAAGGTGAAGTGCACCTTCGTCGCGCAGGATTGGGACGGCATCATCCCGGCGCTCCAGGCCGGCAAGTTCGACGCCATCGTCGCTTCCATGTCGATCACGCCAGAGCGCCAGGAAAAGGTCGACTTCACCCACAAATACTACAATACGCCGTCGGCGATCGCCGTGCCGAAGGATTCGCCGCTCAAGGGCGTCACCAAGGAGGACCTCGCCGGCAAGACGATCGGCGTCGCCACCACGACGACCCACTTCAACTATGCCTCGAAGACCTACACCGACAGCACGATCAAGGGCTATCCGAGCAGCCCCGAGGAACAGGCCGACCTCGCCAATGGCCGTCTCGACGCTATCGAGGACGACATCGTCGTGCTGCAGCAGTGGCTGGATTCGCCCGACGGGGCCTGCTGCAAGATCCTCGGCCAGCCCTCGCCGCAGCCGGTCGAGATCTTCGGACCGGGCGCCGGCATTGCCGTGCGCAAGGGCGAGACCGACCTGGTCAACAAGCTGAATTCCGCGATCGATGCTATCCGCAAGAATGGAAAGTACAAGGAAATCAACGACAAGTACTTCAAGTTCGACGTCTACGGCGCCGAATCCTGATCATTTGCGCTCAGGGCGGTGAGGATCACCTCGCCGCCCTGCCTCCATTCCGGGATCGCCACGGAGACACGCCCCGCCAATGCCAGCCCAAAGCATTTGGACACTTCTCAGTTGGGGACCGGATGGCTGGAGTGACGACATTGCGTCTGGTGTGCTGGTCACGGTCGCGCTTGCACTTGCGACATTGCCGATAGGCCTGGCGATCGGGTTCTTCGTCGCCTTCGCCAAGCAACACGAAGAGCCCGCGCTCCGGCTCGCGGCCAACATCTACACCACTGTTTTTCGCGGCCTGCCCGAGCTGGTGACGCTGTTCCTGTTCTTCTTCGGCATGCCGCTGCTGCTGCAATATGTCGTCCGCCTGTTCGAGCCCGGGGCGACAATCGACGTGAACAGCTTCATTGCCGGCATGATCGTGCTGGCGCTGATCTTCTCCTCCTACGCCAGCGAAGTCTTTCTCTCCGCCTTTCGCGCCATTCCCAAGGGCCAGTATGAGGGCGGCTACGCCATTGGCCTTTCGAAATGGCAGACGATGCGCCTGGTGATCCTGCCGCAGCTGCTGCGCATCGCCTTCCCGGGTCTGGAGAATTGCTGGCTCAGCCTGCTCAAGGACACCTCGCTGGTGTCGGTCGTCAATCTAGCGGAAACCCTGCGCAATGCTGGTGTCGCGGCGCGCGTCACCAAGCATTCCTTCCTCTTCTACAG
>NZ_RZSR01000088.1:0-10466 GCF_004023265.1 Mesorhizobium sp. M1A.F.Ca.IN.020.06.1.1 | reverse complement strand
CTGAAATTGCTCTTGACACGCTCGGACTTGAACCAGTCGGCCTTCGCGAGCGCCGTCGGCATCGATCGTTCGGCGCTGTCGCAACTCCTGTCGGGCGCCGTCTCGTTGAGCAGCTCGGGGGCTTCGCCGGCCTCAAGTCCCATCGCGAATAAATTGGTGCCGGTGGCGCCGTCGGCCAGCAGCACGCCTTTTTCGGCAAGCAATGCGTCGATCGGATTGGTGGCGGTCATGGCTCTGGCTTTCGTATCCTGAATTCAAATAACGATATAAAGAAGTCTTTATATCTAGTCAACGAATATGAGGCCCGCTCTTGCGTGAGTTTCCTAAAACGACGGTCGGCCAGGTTGGTCGCCGCATGCCAGCATGGCGATATAGCGGCCGCGTTCAGACAGAGCCTGAGGTGAAGGAGATGCCGGCCAGTTTCTGCGTGAAGCTCGCAGCCTCATGCGCGTTGACATCGGCGGCTCGGATCAGATTGTCGAAGTGGCTGGTCAGGGTACGGACCGGCTGGGTGGCGTTCAACACCAGATACATATCGCCGACATAGATTGCGGCGCGGTACGGCCCGAAGATCGTATAAGGGATCGAATAGCGCATGCGGCCGTCATAGAGGAACAGGCGGAAGGTCGGGTAAAGGTCGTCGAGGAGCGTTGCCATGTGCAGCAATTGCCGGCGGCGCTCGGCTTCCGGGAACCGGTCCCAGACGCCGAGCCCGCGTGCGAAAATCTCCAGCGTATGGCGCGGCATGCAGACCTCCATGTCGGTCTCGGGCCGCCTGTTGTAGTCGATGCGGTATTGCGTTTCGCCGGCCTGCGCCTCGCGGCTCTTGTTGGTAATGCCGGCCTCGTATTCGACAAGGGCCTCGGTGCGCAGGAGGTCCGGAATGCCCGCCGGCACGTAGCGGATCTTGGTGCCGACCGCCTCGGCGTGCCATTTGGCAAGTAGCGTGCGGTCAAAGCCATCCGGCGCCTCCTCGATCTCGAGGCTTTCGCGAATCTCGCCGGTGACGCCTTCGTCCTGGCTAAGGCCCAGCAGCCAATCGAGCGATACCTTGAACTCGGCGGCAATGTTGAGAAGCGTCTCGGCGCGGGGCAGGCGCGTCGAGGCGCCCGACAGGAGTTGCGACAGCGCCGAACGATCGATGCCGACGGCGCTCGCGAAGGCCGACTGGTTCAAGTCCGAGCGTGTCAAGAGCAATTTCAGGCGCTCTCGGAAGACCGTCGACAGATCACGCTTGTCCATCACGCCGCTCCTTTCCAGTGGAGGAAAAATTTGCGCCCAGGCCTGCTGGTTAGGTGCTCAGGCGCAAATGAATCCCCAAATCTGTTTACAATATATAACATCTGCAGCTAAAAATGCGCATTCGCAACAGATTGTTCACTTTGTCGCGTTGCGACAACGACAGGCTCCTGACACAATGCTGTCAGGAATCAAAGTGGTTCCGGCGACTGGAAGGCAGTGGTCGATAGCATGACTGGCATACGCAAGAGACATAGCAGCACACCGGCCGTGGAATGGCCGACAGTATTCCTCACGCTGTTCTGTTATGGCGCCTGGCTTGCCACCGGCTTCCTGCTTTGGCCTTCCTATCCGCTGCTGGCCCTTGTCGCCTTGGCCTTGATACTGGCCCTGCAATCCTCGCTGATGCACGAAGTGCTGCATGGCCATCCGACCCGCAACGCCAACATCAACGAGGCCTTCGTCATCCTGCCGATCGGGCTGGTCTGGCCGTTCCGCCGTTTCAAGGCGATCCATCTTCGCCACCACGCCGACGAGCGGCTGACCGACCCGCTCGACGATCCGGAAAGCTATTACCAGGCGCTCTGGATGCATGCGGAAATGCCGCCAGCGATGAAGGTCCTGCTCAAGATCAACAACACAATGGTCGGCCGCTTCGTTCTCGGACCTTGGCTGTCGTCGATCGGCTTCTTCCTCGAAGACGCCAGACAGATGGCCGCCGGCGACAAGGCGATCCGCAAAGCCTGGCTGCTGCATGCGGTCGGACTTGCAGTGGTCGTGCCGATCGTGACCTTCGGCTTCGGCATCCCGCTCTGGCTCTACATACTGGGGCCGGTGTGGCTCGGCCAGTCCCTGATTTCGGTGCGCACCTATGCCGAGCATCAGTGGTCGGAACACCCGGAGGGCCGCACGATCATCGTCGAGCGGTCGCCGCTCTCCTTCCTGTTCCTCAACAACAACCTGCATTTCGTGCACCACAAGAGCCCGACCGTCGCCTGGTACAGACTGCCGAAGATGTTTCGCGATCGCCGCGAAGAATGGCTGCGGATGAACAACGGCTACGTCTATCCGAATTATTTCGCGCTGATCAAATCATTTGGCTTCAAGGCCAAGGAGCCGGTGGTGCATCCGGTGCTGCGCCGCGCGCCCGAACCCGGCCGTGCCTTCAAGCCGCGCATCAGAGCGCGTAATGTGAGTGGACTTGGCACGGCTCCGGTGCCGGCTGAGCCGCCGAAAGAGTAATTTCGAACTTTCGCGACTGCTTTATCGCCGCGGAATTCAGGCGCCGATGACCGCCTGTTTTGAAAGCTGTTCGTCATGAGCAAGTTGATTGCGGCTCTGCCGATGTATGACTGGCCGGAAGTTCGCGGCGAGATCGACGCGCAATGGGCGCAGCTCCGCGACGCTTTTCGACGGAGGGGTATCAACGCGCCGGAAAGAATGGCGCGCAGCAATCGCGACCTGCCGCCGGTGTCCGGCGGCATCCAAGACGGCGCCGGGAAGCTGATAGCGCCCGACCCCGCGACATTGCCCCCGGACGAGTTCGATTTTCACCAGCTCTGGCTGAGCCCGGCGCTGCTTTTCGGACAGACCTGCTGGGGGCCGATGGAGCTCGGCCTGGCCAGGCATGTGCAGGTGGTCGCTCAGCCAAGCTATGACGCCTTCGAGGGCGGGCAGGGCGAGCTCTATTCCAGCGCGCTGGTGATGCCGGCTGATGGCGGGACGTCGGTTGGCTCGCCCGAGGATGGCAAGGCCGTCATCCCGCTCGATCTCATCCGCGGCAAGCGCTTCATCTTCAACAATCCGGATTCGATGTCCGGGCTGCTCGGGCTGACGCGCGACCTGGAGGCGATCGGCGAAAGTCTGGGCGTCTTCGCCTCGTGCGGCGAAAGCGGCGGCCACCGGTCGTCGATCGTCGCCATCGCCGAGGGCAGGGCCGATATCGCCGCCATCGACTGCCAGAGCTGGGCATTGGCGCAGCGATTCGAGCCGGCGGCGCGGCGCGTGAAAGTGGTCGGCTGGACGACCAGGCGGAAGGGATTGCCGTTTATCTCGGCCAGGGCCACATCGGCGGACGTCGTTGCGTCCATGCGCGAGGCCATCGCCGAGCTTGGCTTGGACGGGTCAAATAACAAGCAGCTTTTCGTCGAGCGGGTAGGCTGAGAGTTTTTCGTTGCCGGTCTCGGTGATGAGGATCTGCTCCTCGATCTTGACGCCCTCGCGGCCGCCGAGCCTGCCGATATAGCTTTCCACGCACAGCACCATACCGGGTTCCAGGACGCCATCCGGCGTGTCGTCCGTCCAGTCGCTGGCATGCGGCAGGGTCGGATATTCGTCCGCCAGACCGACGCCGTGGTAGAGCACGCCGTAGCGCGCCGGGAAGCAGTCTCCCGGCGGCACGGCGGAGCGTTCGACGAGATCGCGAAAGGAAATGCCCGGCCGCATCAATACCGTGTTGTGGGCGATCTGGTCGGCGGCGATGCGGAACAGGTCATGCTGCTCGTCGGACGGCCGGCCATCGCCGCAGAGCCAGGTGCGCGAGAGGTCGGCGCAAAATCCATAGGGACCGATGAGGTCGGTGTCGAAGGCGACGAGATCGCCGTCCTCGACGATGCGCGACGAGCATTCCTGGAACCAGGGGTTGGTGCGCGGCCCGGACGACAGAAGCCGGGTCTCGATCCATTCGCCCCCGCGCGCGATGTTGCCGCGATGCAGTTCCGCCCAGAGCTCGTTCTCGGAAATGCCAGGCTTCAGCGCCCCTTCCATCTCGCCCATCGCCGCCTCGCAGGCGACAATGGCGCGGCGCATGGCGAGGATCTCGTCGGGCGACTTTATGAGGCGCGCATTCTCCATCACCGCCTCGCCATTGCCGACCGTGATGCCGCGGCGGGCAAGCTCTTCGACACCTTCCGGATTAATGTGGTCGACGGCGATCCGCCGACTGCCGCCGCCGTGCTCGGCAAGGAGCTCGGCGATGCCGGCTGCCCAGCGACGGACCTTCTTGTCGGTCAGCTCGCCGCTATAAAGATACATCCACGACACCGCCGGCCGCACCTCGTCGACGACGCCGGCGTGATCCGACAAATGCTCGCAGGAGAAATAGTCGAACAGCACCACAGGACCTTCTGTGGCGACGAAACAGTGGCGGGTCGGATTGTGTGCGACCCAGAGCTGCATGTTGGTCGAATCCGTCGCGTAGCGGATGTTGACCGGGTCGTAGAGCAGGGCGCCCGCATAGTCGCGGCGCCTGAGCTCAGCGCGGATGCGCTCGAGCCGATAGCTTCGCATGGCAGGCAGGTCTGGAGCGGCGATGCCTGCCGCCGCCCATTCGGCTTCGGCTACCGCGCCATAGCCCAGAGCGTGCTGGTTGAGCGCGGCAGCCTTCTCGCGGGAGGCGGCGCGCAGCGCCTCGACGGAGCCGGGTTCGAACGGCATGATCTTGCGGTGGCGGCCGAAACGTTGTGTGTCCATGCGGTCCCCCTGGCTGTCTATTGCGGCGTCATCTTGTGCAGCCTGGTGATCGTGACCTGGCGCGGTGCGTTCCCCAACTGCGGCACCGCGATGCGCCGATGGACGGTGTCCATCACATAGCCGGCCTCGGTGATCCTCTTGAAGATGACGGAAGCCGGTTCCTCGTCATCCGCGAGCACAAGCACCGCGGGCTCGCGGATCGATTTGGCGAAATCGGGTATCTCGTCGTCGAGCACGATGAGATCGGGATCGACGAGGCGGAGATTGCCGATCCAGAACCAACTCGAGACCACAGTGCCGACCGGTCCGTCGGCTGTCAGCTGACGATGGAGCGAAGCGTAGTCCATGCGCACGATGCTGCCGCGGTTATCGCCGCCGCGGACCTGCATGTACCAGCTTACCGGAAGCACCAGGATGGCCATCACGGCGCCGACGAAGACGATTGTAGCCTGCGTCTTCCTGCCCCTTTCCCCCATCGCGTCCAGCCGCATGGCAATGGCGACCGGCAACAGCACGAATACGGGCAGCATCCAGCGATCGCGAAACTGTGTGATGCCTCCCGCCAGCACCACCACGAGCGTGATCAGCAAGGCGAAGCCTATCGCTCGCCAGACCAGCGTCTCTGGCCACGGTGCGGCCTCGGGCGGTGGTGCGGATTGCTTGCGCGCCAGGAAAAACGCGACGGCAAAGATCGTGGCCGGCAGCCCGGCGAAATTGAGTATCGCATTGCCCAAGCCGCGGATGCCGCGAGACAGGGTCTTTGCCGCGCTGCCCCCCTCGGCGACGCCCAGGCCACCGCTGTGCGCCAGCAGGTCTCCCAGATGCGTGAGGCTCCAGTAGAATGTGGGCAGGCAGGCGAGGATCGCCACAACCACACTGATCAGGAAACGGCGATCGAAGATCGCCTCACGTGTTTCGCGGACGGACAGCGCCGCAAGGAACAGCGCAGCGAGAAAGATCACCTCATTGTATTTCGACAGCATTGCGGCGGCGGTCGCCAAGCCAAGCAGCACATACGCGGTAGTCGAGCGCCGTTTCTGCAACTCGGCGACTGCCAGGAGCAGCAGCGATGAAAAGCAAAAAACCGCGACCGAGTGGGTGAGGGCATGCTGCATCTCCCATACGATCTGTGGAAACAGCAGCAGGCCGAACATGGCGGCGGTCGCCGCGCGGGCTGAGTAGCCCAGGCGGCGCACTGTGGCGAAGGACGCGACCAATCCACCGGCCAGCAGCGTGTATTTGACGATCTTGAGCGCGAGAATGCTGGTTCCAACCAGCGAGGCCGTGAGGATGCCGAACCAGGTGTATAAAGGCGGCTGCGAGCCGCCATAGCCGGCCGCGAGGAAGCGCATCGCCATCAACTGTTCGGCGTCGTCGACGCCGACGCCGGTGCCCACGAAATGGGACGAGAGCGGCATAACCACGATCTGGACCAGGCAATAGGCAAGTGCAAACGCGATTGCGGCACTGAAAGGGCCGACCCGTTCATCGCAGAGCCAGTCGGTCCATTTCTCCAGCTGCCGCAAGGGTCGTCTTCTCATCTGATGCGTTGGTGGCCGGTTGCTATATAGCCGGCCACCAACACGATCCGAAAGCGGTACATTGCGGCTTCCTGGAATCAGGTGCGCATCTTCTCGCCGCTCGGGTCGAAGGGCGGTTCGACGTTGATGCGGGCCGGGCGGCGGTGGCCGAGGATCTCGATCTCGAACAGGCCGGCGCTCTCGTCCTCGGCAAGGGCCGCCGGCACATAGCCCTGCGCCATCGACTTTTGCACGTAGTGCGCATAGCCGCCCGAGGTCACCCAGCCGACAACGCGCCACTCGCCATCGACGATGCCGCGCACGGCCGAAGCGCCTTCGGCGGCTTCGGAGCCGCGCACTTCCTTGCCCGTCTCGTCGAAGCGCGGCGCGCCGTAGCCATGCGGTTTCTCCACCGTGCCATAATCCTTGCTGACCTTGGCCCAGATCGGCTCGTCGCCCATCACGTCGGCGTCGGCAGCATCGACGATGAAGGAGACGCGGCGCAGCTTCGGCCCTTGCGCCTGCTCCCTGGCAGCCGCCTCGCGGCCAATGAAGTCGTTCTTCTCCAGCTTGATGAAGCGGTCCATCGAACCTTCGAACGGCCCGTAGATCGGACGCAACTCGCGGAACCAGGTAGGGAAGTTCTTTTCGAGACGCATCGACAGCAGTGCGCGCATGCCGAAATCGACGAGGCCGAATTCCTCGCCTGCTTCCTTGATCGCCTTGTAGACGAGGCGCTGATAGGCGGGCGCCATCCAGATCTCGTAGCCGAGGTCGCCGGTATAGGTGATGCGGTTGACCATGCAGGGCGCGCCGCCGACCGCCATCTCGCGGAAGTCCATGAAGCGGAAGGCCTTGGTCGAGACGTCGACGTCCACGAGTTTCTGCAGCAAATTCCGCGCGCTCGGTCCGGCGATCGACAGGCCGACCAGCGTCTGGTCAAAGCGGTGGATGCGCACAGAACCATCCTTGGGCAGGTGCTTCTCGAACCAGCGCATATGGTATTTCTGCGCGGCCGAAGAGCCCCAGATCATGAAACGGTCCTCACCGGTCTTGGCGATGGTGAAGTCGCCGATCAGCCTGCCGAACTCGTTGACCATCGGGGTGAGCACAATGCGGCCGGTCTTCGGCATCCGGTTGGTCATCAGCCGGTTGAGGAAATCCTCGGCGCCCGGCCCGGAAACTTGGTACTTGGCAAAGTTGGCGATCTCGGTGACGCCGACCCGTTCGCGCGTCGCGCGAACTTCCTCGCCGATCGGGCCGAAATCGTTGGAGCGGTGGAAGGAGACGATGTCCTTTGGCTCGGTGCCCTTGGGCGCGAACCAGAGCGGGGTTTCCAGTCCCCACGAGTCGCCCATGACCGCATTGTTGGCGAGCATCGTGTCGTAGAGCGGCGTCGTCTGCGCCGGCCGGGCGGCCGGCAGTTCCTCGTTCGGAAAGCGGATCGAGAAGCGCCGCGAATAATTCTCGCGCACCTTGGCGTTGGTGTAGCGCAGCGTCGCCCATTCGCCGAAGCGGGCGACATCCATGCCCCAGACGTCGAAGCCCGGATCGCCGTGCACCATCCAGTTGGACAGCGCCAGGCCAACGCCGCCGCCCTGGCTGAAGCCGGCCATGACGGCGCAGGCACACCAGAAGTTGGTCAGGCCCTGGACTGGGCCGACCAGCGGGTTGCCGTCGAGCGCGAAGGTGAAGGGGCCGTTGATGATCTGTTTGATGCCGGCCTTCTCGATGCCGGGGAAATGCTTGAAGCCGATCTCCAGCGACGGCGCGATGCGGTCGATGTCGGGTGGCAAGAGTTCATGACCGAAATCCCAGGGCGTGTTGACCGGCGACCATGGCTTGCAGGCTTTTTCATAGGTGCCGAGCAGGATGCCGTTGCGCTCCTGGCGGGTGTAAATCTCGCCCTTGAAGTCGAGCACGCCGATCATCTCGCGGCCGGTCGATCTGTTGAATTCCTCGACCTCCGGCATCGGCTCGGTGAGCAGGTACATGTGCTCCATCGCCAGCACCGGCAGCTCGACGCCGACCATGCGGCAGATCTCGCGCGCCCACAGCCCGCCGCAATTGACGACATGCTCGGCTTTCACCGTGCCTTGCTCGGTGACGACGTTCCAGGTGCCGTCGGCTTCCTGCGTCAGCTCGACGACGCGGTTGCGCAGCACGATCTCAGCGCCGAGTTTTCGCGCGGCCTTGGCGTAGGCGTGGGTCGTGCCGGAGGGGTCGAGATGGCCTTCGACGGGATCCCACATGGCGCCGACGAAATTCTTCTCGTCCATCAGCGGGAACATCGCCTTGGCTTCGGACGGCGTGATCAGCTCGGTATCCATGCCGAGATAGCGGCCCTTGGCGTGGGCGAGCCGCAGGAAATCCATGCGCTCGGGGGTATCGGCCATCATCACGCCGCCGGTCAGATGCAGCGAGCAGGACTGGCCGGAAAGCTCCTCGATCTCCTTGTAGAGCTGGACGGTATAAGCCTGCAGCTTGGCGACGTTCGGGTCGCCGTTCAGGGTGTGGAAGCCGCCCGCCGCGTGCCAGGACGAGCCGGAGGTCAGCTCCGAGCGCTCGATCAGCATGATGTCGGTCCAGCCGGCCTTGGCGAGGTGGTAGAGCACCGAGCAGCCGACGACCCCGCCGCCGATGACAACCGCTTTAACGTGGGATTTCATGAAGATAGGTCCGTTTTTGCAGAGACTGAATCGAGTGAGCGGGGCGTGAAAGATCAAAAATCGGTCGGCGCGCCGCCTTCGGTGCGGCGCTTCTCGACGAAGTCGTTGAGCTCCTCGCGGATGGCCGGGTCCATATACGGCTCTTCGTATGCTGCGAGGCGCTCCTTCCACACCTTGTTGGTGCGTTCCAGCGCCGTCGGCGAGCCCGCCTCGGTCCAGGTCTCGAAATTGCGCCAGTCGGAGACGATCGGCGAGTAGAAGGCGGTCTTGTAGCGCTTCTGCGTGTGCTGGGTGCCGAAGAAATGGCCGCCCGGGCCGACCGACTGGATGGCGTCGAAGCCGAGCGCGTCTTCGGAGAGATCGAGCGGGGTGAGAAATTCGGCCACCATCTGCAGGAGGTCGATGTCGAGGATGGTCTTTTCATAGGAGCAGCGCAGGCCGCCTTCCAGCCAGCCGGCGCCGTGCATCATCAGATTGCCGCCGCCCTGGATGGCGCCCCAGAGCGAAAAGACGCTTTCATAGGCGGCCTGAGCGTCGACCGTGTTGGCGGCGCAGGTGTTGGAGGTCCGGTAGGGGATATTGTAACGGCGGGCGAGCTGGCCGCCGGCGAGCTGCGCCTTCATGTATTCGGGCGTGCCGAAGGCCGGTGCGCCCGACTTCATGTCGACATTGGAGGTGAAGCCGCCATAGCCGACCGGCGCGCCCTTCTTCACCATCTGGGCAAAGGCGATGCCGGAGAGCGCCTCGGCATTCTGCTGCACCAGCGCGCCGGCGATGGTGACGGGCGCCATGGCGCCGGAGAGCGTGAACGGCGTGACGATCACCGCCTGGCCCATGCTCGCCATTTGGATGATGCCTTCCATCATCGGCACGTCGAGCTTGAGCGGCGAATTGGTGTTGATGATGGTGAAGACCGACGGCTCCTCCATCAGCTGCTCGCGGCTGACGCCGCGCGCGATGCGGGCGATCTCGATGCCGTCGACATTGCGTTCCTTGCCGAGCGAATAGATGTGGAAGACCTTGTCGGTCAGCGTGGCGAGGTCGCGGATGCATTCGAGATGCCGGACCGAGGGATGGATGTCGATCGGCTCGACCGGATAGCCGCCGGTGCACTGCAGGATGTTGTGCATCTGCGCCAGGCGCAGGAAATTGCGGTAGTCGACCTGGTTGCCGGGGCGGCGGCCGCGGTCGAGGTCGGAGCAGTTCGGCGCCGAGGCCATCATCGACAGGATAACGTTGTTGCCGCCGAAGCGCAGATTGTGCGCCGGGTTGCGGGCGTGCAGCGTGAACTCCGGCGGACAGTACGCGATGAGCTCGAGGATCATGTCGCTGTCGAAGCGAACGCGCTCGCTGCCTTCGCGAACGTCGGCGCCATGCGCCTTCATGATGCGGCGGGCTTCGTCATGCAGCACGTCGACGCCGATCTCCTTCAAAACGCGCAGCGAGGCGAGGTGGATCGATTCCAGTTCGTCGTCGGACACCAGCCTGGTGGGCACCAGCGGGTTCTTAAGCTGCCGGAACGGCGGCTGCTCGAAGGCTGCCGATCCGCCGGCACGTTTGCCAGCAC
>NZ_RZSR01000891.1:0-2477 GCF_004023265.1 Mesorhizobium sp. M1A.F.Ca.IN.020.06.1.1 | reverse complement strand
GCCCTCCACACTGACCCGATCTGTTCTTATCGCACTTCGCACCTCTGATTCGCACCCATGAAAGGTCACGTTCGCGCGATTGGCGGGCTCCCGCCCTTCAGTCCCAGACGAGCAGCAATTTGCGCCAGAAGGCGTTGGACGGCATCGGCTTCGAACCGCGCGGCAGTTTGATGGCCAGATAGATGGTCAGCCATTTGCGGTCGATCTCCCGGACGGAAACCTTCAAATCGTGCAACTCGAAAGGTTTCGAAATCCGAGTCCATCCGGAGAATGCCAGCGCGCCGACCGGCGTGTCGTTTTTCCAGCCCAGTTTTTCTTCCGGCCGGCCCAGCGCCATGGCGAATTCGAACGGCGAGGCATCCTCGTGGGCGATCTCCACCGTAGCGATGACACTGCGGGCAAAGGTCGGGAAAGTCGAATTGAGGGCGGCGACAACCGGGCCATGGATGCTCGGCCGCAAAAAGATACCGCCATTGTCCCCGGCGACCAGCAATGCCGGCAACTCGGACGGATAGTTCGTTACAAGCGCTGCGCGCTTCAGCTCCTCGCCGGTCAGCCGCCGCATGCGTTGACGTTCTTGCGGCGCGTTGAGACGCGGGTGCTTCCCGCCGGTCGAAACCACATTTCGGACCTGAATGCTTGAAAAGCCCCCGAGCACCCGAGCGTCCGGCCGATTGCCGCCGCATCTGACGGCGAGCAGCAGGTCGCGTCTGCCGGGAGCAGGCGAGTGGACGCCCGTTGCGATCTCGCGTGGTTCGTGCGGGCGGCTGACATCGGCCCAACCGTTCCCGTCGCCATCCTCGAGGAGCCGGGCGAGCTGGTCAAAGGTCTGGTTTTCCGCGTCCACGATCGCGATCTGGAACTGCGCCGGTGCGGTCAGTGCCTCATCGAGATAGACCCAGCAGCTGGCGCTGATCGTCCTCGCCGGACAGACGCCCTTCAGCAGCGCCATTGAGACGGTGCCGGCGGTGGCTTGGACAAACAGCTGGTCCGGCGACTGCTCGACATAACTCAAGAGATCCGCATCGGCAGCCGGATGCGAGCCAACATAGGCGCGGCGCAGGGCTTCGACCGGGAGGTAGCGCTCGCTGTAGAGCGAGGAATGGAGTTCCGGCACTGTTTCTTCAGCGGCGGCGTTGAGCAGTTCGACGACGCCCAGCGTGAAGTCGGACCGTCCGGCGTGAGCGAGCAGCGAAATGGCCGTATCGGCCCTGCCTTCTCGCGCCGCAATCTCGGCCAGCAACTGCACTGCGTCCGCGGAGTTGGGGGAGGCTGCGCTCAGCCGCAGATACCGTTCGTCCTTGACGCGCAGTTCAAGGTTCCAGAGGTTGAGGTCCTTCTCATGATCGGCAGTGTTCGAGCTGATGCCGAGCTGCACGAACATGTCGGTGTGCGCGAACTTGTGCTTTCGAAACACATCGATGATCGGCCGGCGATTCCTCAGCCACTCGGCATTGCGGTTCATGCCGGCCGGCGAAGACCGGTACCAGTACAGCGGCTCCGGCACGGTGGCGATTTCCAGACCCGCGAGATCGGCGCGCAGGAAGAATTCCCAATCGCTCGCCGAAAAGCCGCGCTCCTCGTTGAGGTAGCCAACCTTGTCGAACACCTCGCGCCGGAACATCGCGTTGGCGTCGCCATACGGATTGGTAATCAGCGCGATGTCCGGCGGACCGCCGACCGGAAAGTAGAGCATATAGCCGCTCTTGGTGTCCGGCGGCACGAAAGGCTCGTTGAGCCATTTGGCGAAAGTCGTGCAGATATCGGCGCCGGACTTTTGCATGCCGGCCACAAACGTGCTGACGGCGTTGGGGAAGAGAGCGTTGTCGTCGTCCAGGAACAGGATAAAGGACCCCTTGGCGGCGCGAATACCGGTGTTGCGCGCTTTGCCGAGGAAGCCGTTCTTCTGCCGGATGATCCGCCAGCCGCGCTGCTCGAACTCGGGCTCGATGTCATTGAGCAGCCGAATTGCATCCGGATCCGTGCTGCCGTCATCGACGACGATCAGTTCGATATTGGGGTAGTCCTGGCGCCGGACCGAGGCAATCGCCTGCGGCAACAGCCGCGCCCGATTGTAGTGCGCCGTGATGATGGATACCAGCGGCGGTCGGCTGCGGTTCCGGCTTGGGCCGTCGGCTCTGGCCGGATGCCGGCACAATTTGACGTGCAGTTTGCTCCAGGCCTTCTCGCGCGCTTCCCGGTCAAGCAACGGTTTTGCCGGACCGAACGAGCGGCTCTCGATCACGGATTGGATCTTGGCCGCGATCGCGGAGGGGGCTGCCTGCATCATGACCGCCTCGGCGGACTCCGGCTGAAGCAGCCCGCGCATGCTGCCGACGTCCGTCGTGACGAACGGGATCTTCTCGTCAAGGCACGTCACCACATCCAGCGGGAGCTGCGCGGCCGAGTGCGTTATTGCCACAAGCGCATGGCTTTGCCGCAGGTAACGAAATATCTCGGGCTCGTCCCGGATGGGC
>NZ_RZSR01000890.1:0-2482 GCF_004023265.1 Mesorhizobium sp. M1A.F.Ca.IN.020.06.1.1 | reverse complement strand
CAGGGCGCAAAGCGCGGCGAGAAGGCTCAGGCCGCCTTGTTGTCGGCCTCGATTTTCTTTGTCGCGGCCTTTGGCGATGATTTGTCCGCCGTGATCTCGATCCGGCGCGGCTTCATTTCTTCCGGGATCTCGCGTTTGAGGTCGATTGTCAGCAGACCGTTGACGAGGCTCGCATCGACGACCTTGACGTGATCGGCAAGCTCGAAGCGACGCTGGAATGCGCGGCCGGCAATGCCGCGATGCAGGTACTCGCCGTTGTCCTCGCCTGCCTTTTGGCCAGAAACCATCAGCATGTTCTGCTCCTGGGTAATGGCCAGTTCGTCCTGGCTGAAGCCTGCCAGGGCCATGGTGATGCGGTAGTCGTCCTCGCCGCTCTTGGCGATATCGTAGGGCGGCCAGTTATCAGCGGTTTCGATGCGGCTTGCGGTCTCGAGCGCGTTCAGCATTCGATCGAAGCCGATGCTCGACCGGAACAGGGGAGAAAAGTCAAAACTGGTTCTCATAGCTACATCCTCCATTGAGCAACATAGATACGAGGAGCGCCAAGGCAGCGGCGCTCCTTGACCTTGCCGGCCACTTCAGGCGCCGGCAGGTTCGATTTGGGAATTGATTCCTTTGCCGTCAAGAGGTCCGAGGCGCGCCCGTCAAAGCTGCATAATTACCTTTGTTTTCACGGCGCTAGCACTCGGCTGTTGCGAGTGCCAAAAAATTTCTTGCGGCCTCTTGAAACCGGCGCGTGCAAAACCAAATCCACAAGCGCGAGGCCGAAAGGATCGCGAGCCCCGCTCCGGTCCTTCCGGTCCGGAGTGGAGGAACCTCTCAAAATCTGTTTGTCCCGAAGGAGAACGATATGAAGTTCCATCCATTGCATGACCGCGTTCTGGTCCGCCGCGTCGAGGCCGAGGAGAAGACGGCCGGCGGCATCATCATCCCGGACACGGCGAAGGAGAAGCCGCAGGAAGGCGAGATCATCGCCGTCGGTTCCGGCGCGCGCGACGAGAGCGGCAAGCTCATTCCCCTCGACGTCAAAGTCGGCGACCGCATCCTGTTCGGCAAGTGGTCCGGCACCGAGATCAAGCTCAACGGTGAAGACCTGCTCATTATGAAGGAAAGCGACGTGATGGGTGTGGTCGAGCAGACATCGGCGTTGGGAAAAGCGGCTTGAACCGGCCCAACCCGATCGGTGAATGAAAGGTGCCTGCTGAAGGAGTGTTCCAATGGCTGCCAAGGAAGTGAAATTCCATTCCGACGCCCGCGACCGCATGTTGCGCGGCGTCAACATCCTCGCCGACGCGGTGAAGGTCACGCTCGGCCCTAAGGGCCGCAATGTCGTCATCGACAAGTCGTTCGGCGCTCCGCGCATCACCAAGGACGGCGTCACTGTCGCCAAGGAGATCGAGCTCGAGGACAAGTTCGAGAACATGGGCGCGCAGATGGTGCGCGAGGTCGCCTCGAAAACCAGCGATATCGCCGGCGACGGCACGACCACCGCGACCGTTCTCGCCCAGGCCATCGTCAGGGAAGGTGCCAAGGCCGTTGCCGCCGGCATGAATCCCATGGATCTGAAGCGCGGCATCGACAAAGCCGTCGAGGCTATTGTTCAGGAGTTGAAGACCAACGCCCGCAAGGTGACCAGAAATGACGAGATCGCCCAGGTCGGCACGATTTCGGCCAATGGTGATGCCGAGATCGGCCGTTTCCTTGCTGAGGCGATGCAGAAGGTCGGCAACGAGGGCGTCATCACCGTCGAGGAAGCCAAGACCGCCGACACCGAGCTGGAAGTGGTCGAAGGCATGCAGTTCGATCGCGGTTATCTCTCGCCTTACTTCATCACCAATCAGGATAAGATGCGCGTCGAGCTCGAAGAGCCCTATGTGCTGATCCACGAGAAGAAGCTTTCCAACCTGCAGGCGCTGCTGCCGGTTCTGGAGGCGGTGGTTCAGTCGGCGAAGCCCCTGCTCATCATCGCGGAGGATGTCGAGGGCGAGGCGCTCGCGACGCTGGTGGTCAACAAGCTGCGCGGCGGCCTGAAGGTTGCGGCCGTCAAGGCTCCGGGCTTCGGCGACCGCCGCAAGGCCATGCTGGAGGACATCGCCATCCTCACCGGCGGCACCGCTATCAGCGAGGATCTCGGCATCAAGCTTGAGAACGTCACGCTGGAGATGCTCGGCCGCACCAAGAAAGTGGTGGTCGAGAAGGAGAACACCACGATCGTCGATGGCGCCGGCAAGAAGGAGGAGATCCAGGGCCGCGTCGCGCAGATCAAGGCGCAAATCGAGGAGACCACCTCGGACTACGATCGCGAGAAGCTGCAGGAGCGTCTGGCCAAGCTCGCCGGCGGCGTGGCTGTGATCCGCGTCGGCGGTTCGACGGAGGTCGAGGTCAGGGAGCGCAAGGACCGCGTCGACGATGCCATGCATGCGACGCGCGCGGCGGTCGAGGAAGGCATTCTTCCGGGCGGCGGCGTGGCGCTGCTCAGGGC
>NZ_RZSR01000889.1:0-2491 GCF_004023265.1 Mesorhizobium sp. M1A.F.Ca.IN.020.06.1.1 | reverse complement strand
GATGCGCACGGCCTCGCCCTTGCCGACAGAGCCGGTGAAGCCACGCCCGGCGGGCGCCATGCCGATCACGGAGAGCCGCGCCGGCGCCGAGGCTACGTCGGCGGCCCGCACGGCATAGCCGTCCATCGCCGACGCATTGAAGGGCGGCTGGGTGCGCAGAGCCACCACGGGGTCGGCCAGCACCCGACCGGACGCGTCGGCCAGCGGCACGCTTTCGCCTGGCAGCGCGGTCGCGCCGTCCAACAGGCGTTGGAGCGCCTCGGCGACCGGAAGCAAAGCCATGCTAAGGACCTACCTTGTAGTCGCCCGACTTGCCGCCGGTTTTCTCGACCAGCCTGATGCCGGAAATCGCCATGGCGCGGTCCGCTGCCTTGGCCATGTCGTAGATGGTGAGGCAGGCAACCGACGCCGCGGTCAGCGCCTCCATTTCGACCCCGGTCTTGCCGGTAACCCTGGCAAGCGCGGTGACCCTCAGGCCGGGAAGCGCGCGATCGGGCTCGATCTCGACGGCAACCTTGGTGAGAAGGAGGGGATGGCAAAGCGGGATGAGCTCATGCGTCTTCTTGGCCGCCATGATGCCGGCGAGGCGCGCCGTGCCAAGCACGTCGCCTTTCTTGGCGTCGCCGGCCAGGATCATCTCCAGCGTTTCCGGCTGCATGGTGACATACCCTTCGGCGATGGCCGTGCGCGTCGTCTCGGCCTTGCCGCCGACATCGACCATGTTGGCTTCGCCCTTGGCGCCGAGATGCGTAAGCGCGGGCATCCTCAAACGGCCTCGGCCGGCGCCTTGCCCGTCAGCAGAAGGGCGGTCGCGGCGGCCACGTCGGCCTGCCGCATCAGGCTTTCGCCAACGAGGAAGGTGCCGATCTTGCTCTTTTCCAGCCGGCGGCAGTCCTGATGGGTGAAGATGCCGCTCTCGCTGACCAGCAGCCGGTCGTCCGGGACCATGGCGGCAAGCCTCTCGGAAACGTCGAGGCTGGTTTCGAAGGTTCTCAAATCGCGGTTGTTGATGCCGATCAGCCGCGACGAGAGGCGAAGCGCGCGTTCCATCTCCTGTTCGTCATGCACCTCGACCAGCGCGTCCATGCCGAGATCGAAGGCCGTGACTTCCAATTCACTGGCCAAGGCGTCGTCGACGCTCGCCATGATGATGAGGATCGCGTCCGCGCCCCAGGCGCGGGCTTCATGAACCTGATACGGGTCGAAGAGGAAATCCTTGCGCAGGGCGGGCAGGCCAACGGCGGCGCGCGCTGCGGTCAGAAAGCCGGGCGCGCCCTGGAAGGACGGTGCGTCGGTCAGCACCGAAAGACAGGCAGCACCGCCTTGCTGATAGGCCCTGGCGAGCGCCGGCGGGTCGAAGTCGGCGCGGATCAAGCCCCTGGAAGGGCTGGCCTTCTTGATCTCCGCAATCAGCGCGAAGCCGCCGGCCTTCCGCTTGGCCTCAAGCGCCGCAAGGAAGCTGCTCGGGGGTTCCGCATCCTTGGCCTTCGCCTTGACCTCGGCAAGCGGCGCGCTGAGCTTTGCGGCGGCGATCTCATCGCGCTTGTAGGCTTCTATCTTGCGCAGGATATCGGACAAAATTCTAACCGTTCGAAATCTCGATGAGCTTGTCGAGCACCGCGAGCGCCCGGCCGCTGTCGATGGCCTGCGCTGCTGCCTCGATGCCATCGCCGAGCGTCGTCGCCTTGCCGGCCACCACCAGCCCGGCGCCGGCATTCATCAGCACGGTGTCGCGATAAGCGCCGGCAGCGCCGCCCAGCATATCGCGCAATGCCTTGGCATTGTAGGCCGCTTCGCCGCCGCGCAGATCCTCTTTGTTATGCCGCTTCAGTCCGACCGCTTCCGGAGTGAGGGTAAAGGTGCGGATCTCGCCGCCGGCGAGCTCTGCGACCTGCGTCTCGCCCGTGGTGGTGATCTCGTCATAACCGTCGCCGTGCACGATCCAGGCATGATCGGTACCCAGCGCCTTCAGCGTCTCAGCCACCGGCATGATCCATTCGGGCAGGAAGACGCCAACCATCTGCCGGCCGACGCCGGCTGGATTCGACAGCGGCCCGAGCAGATTGAAGATGGTGCGCGTGCCGAGCTCGCCCCGGACAGGACCGACATGCTTCATCGCCGGATGATGCGCTGGCGCGAACATGAAGCCGACGCCGGCCTCCTGGATGCAGCGGCCGATCGTCTCCGGTGCGATGTCGACCTTGACGCCGAGGGCCATCAGCACATCCGCCGCGCCGGTCAGCGAGGACAGGCCGCGATTGCCGTGCTTGGCCACCGGAACACCCGCGGCGGCGATGACGAATGCCGATCCGGTCGAAATGTTCACCGAGTGCGAATTGTCGCCGCCGGTGCCGACGATGTCGATGGCGCCGCGCGGGGCTTCGACGCGGAGCATCTTGGCGCGCATCGTGGCGACCGCGCCGGAGATCTCGCTCACGGCTTCGCCGCGCACGCGCAACGCCATCAGGAAGCCACCGATCTGCCCCGGCGT
>NZ_RZSR01000888.1:0-2491 GCF_004023265.1 Mesorhizobium sp. M1A.F.Ca.IN.020.06.1.1 | reverse complement strand
GTTCCACAGGTTCTCCTTGACGATCACCTGATCGGCCATGCCGAGATCGCGGGCGACCGCGATCATGCCTGGCAGGTCCGTCACCTCCAGCTTGTTGTCGAGATTGATCAGGATCCTGTCCCTGGTCGTCAGCAGCATCTCGCGCAGCGTCAACACCGGCTCGCTGGTGACGGCGCCGGTGCCCTCGATCACCAGCCGGCACTTCTTCAGTTCCGCCAGCGTATATTCCACCACCTCGCCCTTGCAGTTCGTGGTGCGGTCGAGCCAGCTGTCATGCATGATGACGAACGCGCCGTCCTTCGAGCGCCTCACATCGACCTCGACGATCTCGGCGCCGATCGCGATCGAGCCCTCGACCGCGGCAAGCGAATTCTCGGCATAAAGCGTCTTGCCGGCCTGCATGCTGCCGGCCCGATGCGCCGCGATCATCACATGATCGCGCCACTGGCTGGCGTGTTCGAAGCGGTCGAGGATTTGGGCGGCGCGCGTCTCACCGGCTAAGGTTTGACTCGAGGCAGTCGCAAGCGCGGCGGACAGAAGAAGGCTCAGCCAGAGTGTTCGCATCGGGGAATCGCTCCGTTCCGGGTCGGGACCCGGTTAGGCGATGCCCATGACAGGGAGGTGAACGAAGCCGGCTAGCTGTTTGCTCAAATTTGTTTGGCGAGGCGTCATGGCGAGACAAATCCTGTGTTGCCGTGGCACTCCTCGAGCGCCGCTCGATATCGGCAAGCTGTGACTGGCAAGTTGCGTGCCGGTTCTGTAGTTGTGGCTCCCCGATGACAACCGAGGACCCGTAATGGCGAACCAAGAGATCGACCACGCCTTCACCGCCCGTTCCAAAACGGGGGCGTCGCTCGAGCCGACCTATGCCGGTGCGCTGTCGTTCATGCGGCGCAAATATACCAAGGATGCGAAGGGCGCGGACGCCGTCGTGTGGGGCATTCCCTTCGACGCCGCGGTCACCAATCGTCCCGGCGCGCGCTTCGGGCCGCAGGCGATTCGCCGCGCCTCGGCGATCCTCGACAACGATCCGCAATATCCGTTCTCGCGCGACCTGTTCGAACAGCTCGCCGTGGTCGACTACGGCGATTGCCTGCTCGACAGCGGCAACCACCAGAAGACGCCCGGTACGATCGAGCGCGAGGCGGCCAAGATCCTGAGCTCAGGCGCATTTCTTTTGACGCTCGGCGGCGATCATTTCGTCACCTGGCCGCTGCTGAAGGCGCATGCAGCGATCCATGGGCCGCTGGCCCTGGTGCAGTTCGACGCGCATCAGGACACCTGGCCGGACGACGGCAGGCGCATCGATCACGGCTCCTTCGTCGCCCGCGCGGTCAAAGAAGGCGTCATCGATCCAGACCGCTCGATCCAGATCGGCATCCGCACCCATGCGCCGGACACGTTCGGCATCAAGATCATTTACGGCCATGAAGTCGAGGAGATGCGCGCCTCCGACATCGCCTACGCGATCGTGGAGCGCACAGGCGGCAGGAAGACCTATCTTACCTTCGACATCGATTGCCTCGACCCGGCGTTCGCGCCGGGCACCGGCACGCCTGTGGCCGGCGGCCCGTCTTCGGCCAAGATGCTTTCGACGCTGCGCCAACTCGGCCAGATCGATATCGTCGGCGCCGACGTCGTCGAGGTTGCGCCGGCCTATGATCATGCCGATATTACGGCGATCGCCGGATCGATCATCGCCATGCACTATCTCGGCCTGGTGGCCGAAAGGAAGGCGCGGCTCGACGACCTGAACAACGGCACTCATGCCGTGCTACATAACGCGCAAGGCATATAGCTCTGGAATTGCAGGGATTTTGGCAACCGATGAAACCGAAAATCTTCATTGACGGCGAACATGGCACGACAGGCCTGCAGATCAGGGCGCTGCTGGCCGACCGCGGCGACCTGGAGATCATCTCCATTCCCGCCGATCGCCGCAAGGAAGCCGCGGCCAGGGCCGAATTCCTCAACGCCGCCGATGTCGCGATCCTCTGTCTGCCGGATGCCGCGGCCAAGGAAAGCGTATCGCTGATCGAGAACGATACGACCAAGGTCATCGACGCTTCGACCGCGCATCGTGTGGCCGAAGGCTGGGAATATGGCTTTGCCGAGATGGACAAGGATCAGGCCAACAAGATCGCCAGCGCAAAACGCATCGCCAATCCCGGCTGCTGGCCGCAGGGCCCTATCGCTACGCTGCGTCCGCTGGTCTCGGCCGGCCTGCTGCCTGCCGATTTCCCCGTCACCGTCAACGGCATCTCCGGCTATTCCGGCGGCGGCCGGCCGATGATCGAGGACTATGTCGGCAAGGGCGAGGACGCGCCTGAATTCCTACCCTATGGGCTCACGTTGCAGCACAAGCATGTGCCGGAGCTCAGGACCTACGCGAAGCTGTCGCACGATCCGATCATGCAGCCCGCCGTCGGCAATTTCGCGCAAGGCATGATCACGGTGGTGCCGCTGCAGTTGGGCGGCCTCGACCGTGTAC
>NZ_RZSR01000887.1:0-2502 GCF_004023265.1 Mesorhizobium sp. M1A.F.Ca.IN.020.06.1.1 | reverse complement strand
GTTGAGCACCCAGTCGGCGACAAGGTTGACCGAGATCGCCAGCGCTGCGATCGCCGCCGCCGGGATGAGCGCCGCCGGGATGCCGAAGACGATGCCGTCCTTGTTCTCCTTCACCATGCCGCCCCAGTCGGCGTCCGGCGGCTGCACGCCGAGGCCGAGGAAGGAGAGCGTCGACAGGAAAAGCACCGCATAGATGAAGCGCAGGCCGAGTTCCGAGACCAGGGGCGACAGCGCGTTCGGCAGAATCTCGCGGAAAATGATCCAGCCGCTGCCTTCGCCGCGCAGTTTCGCGGCCTCGACATAGTCCATGACGTTGATGTCGACCGCCACCGCGCGCGACAAGCGGTAGACACGGGTCGAATCGAGGATGCCCATCACCAGGATCAGCGTCACCAGGTTGGACGGCAGCACCGACAGGACGACCAGGCCCATGATCAGCGTCGGGATGGACATCAGCAGGTCGACGAGGCGCGACAGCATCGTGTCGAACCAGCCGCCGAACACCGCCGCCGAAAAGCCCAGAATGGCGCCGAGCGAAAAGGACAGCGCGGTGGCCAGCACGGCGATGAACAGCGTGATGCGGGCGCCATAGATCATGCGGGACAAGAGATCGCGGCCGAGATTGTCGGTGCCCAACAGGTGCACCGATGACATCGGTTCCCAAGGGACGTCGCTGACGATCTCGGCATTGCCGTGCGGGGCGATCCATGGCGCCAAGACCGCCGCCAGCACGAACAGCGTCGTCAGCACAATGCCGATCAGCGCCGCGACAGGAGTGCGTCTGATATCGAGCATACCGGCGCCCCCTACTTCGGATGCCTGAGCCGCGGATTGGCGACGATCGCCGCAATGTCCGCGATGATGTTGAGGGCGATATAGACGGCCGCAAAGATCAGGCCGACCGCCTGGACGACGGGAACGTCACGCTTGGTGACATGGTCGACGAGATATTGCCCCATGCCCGGATATACGAAAATCACCTCGACCACGACGACGCCGACCACGAGATAGGCGAGGTTCAGCATGACGACATTGATGATCGGTGCGATCGCGTTCGGGAAGGCATGCTTGCGGATGACCGCGAAAGCCGAGAGCCCCTTGAGCTCCGCCGTCTCGACATAGGCCGATTGCATGACGTTGAGGATGGCCGCTCGCGTCATGCGCATCATGTGGGCCAGCACCACCAGCGTCAGCGCCGCCGCCGGCAGCGCGATCGCCTGCAATCGCTCGCCTAACGACATTCCGTCATAGACGGTCGAGATGGCGGGGAACCATTGATGCTCGACCGCGAAGTAGAAGACCAGCAGGTAGCCGATGAAGAATTCCGGGAACGAGGTCGAGGCGAGCGCCACGCCGGAGATCATCTTGTCGACCCAGCCATTGCGGTAGCGCACCGCGATCAGGCCAAGCGTGATCGCCAGCGGAATGGCCACGATTGCCGCCCAGAAGGCCAGGAACAAGGTGTTCCACAGCCGTTCCTTGATCGATGTCGCGATGTCCTGCCCGCTCGACATCGCCGTGCCGAGATCGCCGGTGAGCACGCCGCCCAGCCAGTGGAAGTAGCGGATATAGGCAGGCTGATTGAGCCCGAGCTGTTCGCGCAGATTGGCGAGCGACTCCGGCGTCGCCGATTGTCCGAGGATGGCTTGGGCGACGTCGCCGGGCAGGATCTGCGTGCCGGCGAAGATCAGGACCGAAACGGCCAGCAGAAGGAGGATGCCCAGCGCAACGCGCTGGGCCACCAGTTTCACGACGGGTGAGGACATCTCCGCAAGGCCGGACCTTAGGCTTCCATCCAGCACTTCGCCAAGGCGTAGCCGTTCATCAGCTCCTGATGCGGATCGTCCACCCAGCCACCGACCTTGGGACCAGTTGCGTCGATGAACTGGTTGAACATCGGCAGGATCAAGCCGCCCTCGTCACGCACCATCACAGCCATGTCATGGTACATCTGCTTGCGCTTGGCCTCGTCGAGCTCGGCGCGCGCCGCCAGCACCATCTTGTCGAAGTCCGGCCGCTTGAACCGCGTGTCGTTCCAGTCGGCGCTCGACAGGTAGGCGGTCGAGTACATTTGGTCCTGCGTCGAGCGGCCGCCCCAATAGGAAGCGCAGAAGGGCTGCTTGTTCCAGACTTCGTTCCAGTAGCCGTCGCCGGGCTCGCGCTTGATTTCCAGCTTGATGCCGGCCTTGGCCGCGCTCTGCTGATAGAGCTGCGCGGCATCGACCGCGCCGGGGAAGGCGACGTCCGACGTCCTGAGCAGCACGGCGCCGTCGTGACCCGACTTCTTGTAGTGGAACTTGGCCTTGTCGGGATCGTATTTGCGCTGCTCGATCTCTGTGAACAGCGGGTAGGAGGCGTTGATCGGGAAGTCGTTGCCGAGCGAGCCGTAGCCGCGCAGCACCTTGTTCAGCATCTCTTCGCGGTTGATCGCCAGCTTCAGCGCCATCCTGAGGTCGTTGTTGTCGAACGGCGCCGTGTTGCAATGCATGATGAACACGTAGT
>NZ_RZSR01000886.1:0-2505 GCF_004023265.1 Mesorhizobium sp. M1A.F.Ca.IN.020.06.1.1 | reverse complement strand
GCAGCAGGCGCTCGAACGCGTCGGCGGGAAAGTCCTCGAGCGGCGTACGGAACTGCATGCCGGCATTGTTGACCAGAATGTCTATCGCTCCGTGAGCCTGCTCGAACGCATCGATGGCGGCGCGTACCGCATCATGGTCGGTTGCATCGAAGGCCAGCGTCACAGCGCCGGGGATTTGCGCGGCCGCAACGGCGAGTTTTGCCTCGTCGCGGCCGTTGAGGACCACTTTGGCCCCGGCGCCGGCGAGCCCCTTTGCCAATGCAAGGCCGATGCCTTGCGAGGAGCCGGTGACGAGCGCGGTGCGCCCGGTGAGATCGAACAAGATGGACGACATTTTCTCGATTGCCTCTCGTCGCTGTCCGCTTTATGTTATCGATAACATCAGCTGTCAAGTCAAGTGGAGCGAAAACCGATGCAGCGGCCCCATATCCTTCAGGTTGGACCTTATCCCGCGTGGGACGAGGTGCCGCTCAACGAAGCCTTCGTGGTGCATCGTTATTTTGCGGCCGAGGACAAGCCGTCCTTCCTCGCCGACGTCGGGCCGCAGGTCCGCGCCATCGCCACCCGCGGCGAACTCGGCGCGAACCGCGCCATGATCGAGGCCTGCCCGGCACTCGAGGTCGTCTCGGTCTACGGCGTCGGCTTCGACGCGGTCGATCTGTCGGCGTGCCGAGAGCGCGGCGTGCGGGTCACCAATACGCCTGATGTGTTGACCAACGACGTCGCCGATCTCGGCATCGCCATGATGCTGTGCCTGTCGCGCGGCATGATCGGCGCCGAGCGCTGGGTGCGCGATGGCAGTTGGGCCTCTAAAGGCCTTTACCCGCTGAAGCGCCGAGTCTGGGGCCGGCGGGCCGGCGTGCTCGGCCTTGGCCGCATCGGCTATGAGGTGGCCAAGCGTCTGGCCGGCTTCGGCATGGACATCGCCTACAGCGACGTCGGGCCGAAGGATTTCGCCGCGGACTGGGAGTTCGTCGCCGATCCCGTCGCCCTGGCCGGCCGTTCGGATTTCCTGTTTGTGACGCTCGCGGCGTCGGCCGCGACACGCCACATCGTCAATGGCGAGGTGATCGCGGCGCTTGGCGAGGACGGCATGCTGATCAACATTTCGCGCGCCTCCAATATCGACGAGGATGCGCTGCTCGATGCGCTCGAGAAGAAGGCGCTGGGGTCTGCCGCGCTCGACGTTTTCGAGGGCGAGCCGAAGCTCAATCCGCGGTTCCTGGCGCTCGACAACGTCCTTTTGCAGCCGCACCATGCGTCGGGCACTATCGAGACACGCAAGGCGATGGGCAAGCTGGTACGCGACAACCTTGCCGCCCATTTTGCTGGCCAGCCGTTGCTGACGCCGGTGCTGTGAAATTGTTTTACGCAAGTTTTCACGCAAAGCCTGCCTGCACAGTCCGAGGAGTTCGCCTGCCATGAAGTCGATCGTCATCCACGCCGCCAAAGACCTGCGCATCGAGGACCGTCCGGTCGAGGAACCGGGGCCGGGCCAGGTGCTGTTGCGTCTCGCCGCCGGCGGCATCTGCGGCAGCGACCTGCACTACTACAATCACGGCGGCTTCGGAACGGTGCGCCTGAAGGAGCCGATGATCCTCGGCCACGAAGTCTCCGGCGTGATCGAGAGCCTCGGGCCGGGAGTGAGTGGACTGCAGACGGGACAGCTCGTCGCCGTGTCTCCGTCGCGGCCCTGCTACAGCTGCCGCTATTGCCGCGAGGGCATGCACAACCAGTGCCTCAACATGCGCTTCTACGGCAGCGCCATGCCGTTCCCGCATATCCAGGGCGCGTTTCGTGAAATGCTGGTGGCGGACGCGATTCAGTGCGTCCCGGCCGATGGGCTGACCGCCGGCGAGGCGGCGATGGCCGAACCGCTGGCCGTCTGTCTGCACGCGACGCGCCGGGCCGGAGAGATGCTGGGCAAGCGCGTGCTGGTCACAGGCTGCGGGCCGATCGGCCTGCTGTCGATCATCAGCGCGCGCCGCGCGGGTGCGGCCGAGATCGTCGCCGTCGATATCGCCGATTTCACGCTGTCGATGGCCATGCGCGCCGGCGCCGACAAGACCATCAACACCCGAAGCGAGCCGGAAGGTTTGGCGCCCTACCTTGCCGACAAGGGGACCTTCGACATCCTCTACGAATGTTCGGGCGCGGCGTCGGCGCTGGCGCAAGGCATCGCGGCGCTGCGTCCGCGCGGCACCATCGTCCAGCTCGGCCTCGGCGGCGCCGAGATGGCACTGCCGATGTCGACGGTGACCGCCAAGGAACTGTCGATCAACGGCTCGTTCCGCTTCCACCCCGAATTCGCCGTCGGCGTCGAGCTGATGCGCAAGGGGCTGATCGACGTGAAGCCGCTGATCACCCACTCGGTGCCGGTCGACGAAGCACTTTCCGGCTTCGAGCTCGCCAACGACCGCGGCCAGGCGATGAAGGTCCAGATCGCGTTTGCGTGAGCCGCAACGGCGCGTTGCATTCCGCCGTGATATCGATAACGTACGGCCA
>NZ_RZSR01000885.1:0-2508 GCF_004023265.1 Mesorhizobium sp. M1A.F.Ca.IN.020.06.1.1 | reverse complement strand
CCAGCAAGGGTGCCGCGCCGATGCACCTGGTCGCGCCGGGCGAGTTCCTGTTCGGCTATCGCGACGAGCATGGGTTCTATCCAGCCTCGCCCTCCGTGCGGGCGGCGCAGGATCGGACAGGCATCCTGTCCCAAGTGCGGCGCAACCGGCAGATCCCCGGTCAGCCCCCGCCGCCGCGCGATTTCGGCCGCAACGGCTCGTTCCTGGTCGTGCGCCAGTTCGAGCAGCATGTCGAGTTGTTCGATGACTACTGCAAGCATGCCGCCGCGCGGGCTGCGCGCGAGACCGGCGACAACGCCATCACGCCGCGCTGGGTCGCGGCCAAGATGCTCGGCCGCTGGCAGGACGGCAGTTCGCTGGTGCGCAACCCCGATGGCCGCCCGGGTCGTGGCGTCGACAACGACTTCGGGCTCGGCGCCGAGGACCCGCAGGGGCATCGCTGTCCGCTCGGCTCCCACATACGCCGTTCCAATCCGCGCGACTCGCTTGGCGAGGATCGCGAGACGCAGATCAGGATCGGCAAGCGCCACCGCATCCTGCGCGTCGGCCGCACCTATGAGAAGAAGGACCGCAGCGGGAAGGTCGAGAAGGGGCTTCTCTTCATGTGCCTCAACGCCGACATCGAACGCCAATACGAGTTCATTCAGCAGACGTGGGTCTCGTCGAGCTCGTTCCAAGGCCTTGTCGGCGAAAAGGATCCGACGATCGGCGCGCGCGACGGCGGCGGCCGGTTCTCGATTCCGTCCTGGGAAAAGGTGACAGTGCTCAGGGACATGCCGCAATTCGTCACCACGAAAGGCGGCGGCTACTTCTTCATGCCGAGCCGGTCCGCGCTGCGCTACCTGATTTCGCGGCTCTGATTCGGGTCAGAATCGTTCAGTCGTCGTCCTGCGAAGCGGCGATGTGGTTCAGCGCGGCGGCATTGGTGATGCGCAGCCCGCCGCGTTTGATGTCGATCATGTGCCGGGTGCGCCAGTCGTTGAGCGTCGTGTTGACCGACTCGCGCGTCGCGCCGAGGAATTCGCCGAGTTCCGATTGCGAAATCGGGATCCAGCCGGCGGGGTCGGCCATGACGCCGCTGAGGAACACCAGCCGTTTCGCCAGCCGGGCCTCGATGCCGAAGAAAGCCTGGTCGCCGAGTTCGCCGCTGACCCAGCGCAGCCGCGTGCACAGCAGCTCGATCATGGCGCGCGCTAGCGGTGGATTTTTTTCAATGCGATCAAAGAGTTGCGTGCGACTGAGAGAAACCAGCTCGCATGCGGTGAGGCAAATGGCGGTTGCCGTGCGCGGGCGTCCGTCGAGCGCGCCGATCTCGCCGATCAGGCTGCGCGACAGCTCGATATTGGCCACCAGCTTCTGCCCGCCCGGTGAATAGAGCGAAATCTCGACCGTGCCGCTCATCACGCCGTAGATGCGGTCGGATGCGTCCTCCTGGACGAACAGGTGCTGACCGGCGGCATAACGTTCGACCTTGCAGCCGCCGAACAGCAGATCGAACTGGCGCGGATCGATCCGCGCCAGACGCGGCAGGGTGCTCCTGTCGTCTGCGCTGGCTGTGGACATGATGCGGTTCCGCCTCTCGTTGAGCGGAAATTGTATGACAAGTGCATGCTCGATCAAGGCCTGTCTCCTTTCGTGCGATTGCGGCAACACACGACGGCCTTTGTAGATCGGGCGCCAGTCGTGCGCTGCCGGCACTCAAATTGGCCGGCAACTGTCCCTTGCAGCGGGAAACCGGAGCGCGCTGGCGGACGCGAACCGAACTACGAAACGCCGTTCGCGCGCGTGGCGGGAGGCGACCGACGCGCGCGAACAGCAAATCTGAAAATGGCTAGGTGATCGAAACTCCCTGCCGAGCTTTCAGGCCGGAGGCCGTTGGAGCCCATGCATTGAAGCAGAAGCCAGTACCACAGGTGCAATATCTGTGCGCGATGCCTCCGCGGCGTATGTGAAGGCGATCACAGAACCGTCGCCATTGTCCAGCAGCGGCTTGCCGCCGCCCTGCATGGACCAGGCCGACGACCCCGATCGAACTCAGCGCCTTCGAATGCAATGTCGGCAACAAGGGCAGCGGCCCGGCTGTCGACACCGCCCGCAGCAGGCACCACACTGCGGCAGTGCTTCAAAAGGCAATTGCGGAAAATCGAAAACCGATCTATGGAGCACGCGGCTGATTGAGGGCGGCTATCCATCCTATTTGCATAGGTTCGCTGCCCCATGCCCGATAACTTCTCGCGTGTAATCGCATTTCTTGCCGTGGTTATGGCTCTGCTGTTTGCCGGGCTGCATTTCCATCAGGGCAACATCATAGCCACGCTCTACTTCATGACCGGCGCCATTCTGGTGACGGGAGTAACGCATTTGAATGTGCGCCGAGGCCTGATCTAAGCGGCCTCCCGGACGCGAGCTGTCCCGCTGCACGAAATTGAAGAGGTTCATCGCGGCCGGATCATCCAACTTTCAGGAAGTTGGATGGTGGGCGATGCAGGGATTGAACCTGCGACCCCA
>NZ_RZSR01000884.1:0-2516 GCF_004023265.1 Mesorhizobium sp. M1A.F.Ca.IN.020.06.1.1 | reverse complement strand
GTCATCATCTGCGGCGAGATCATGACGATGCCCGGCCTGCCCAAGTCGCCCTCCTCGGAGAAGATCTTCCTCAACGAGCAGGGCCAGATCGAGGGCCTGTTCTAGGCAGCGTTAGGAGCTGAAATGACGAAGGGCGCCGCACTGCTGCCGCGCCCTTTTTCTTTTGGCGTTGGTGCGGCTAGAGCAGTTCCAGGAAAAGTGTGAGCGGTTTTCCGTCCGGAATTGCGTCAAAAACAAAAAGCCAGAGCATTTCGCCGTTTCCGTGAAACGGTGAATGCTTTAGGCAGCGTTCCGCGTCAGCGCCCGCTGGTTCGACGCATAGATCGTGTCGCGCTCCGGCAGGGCGCCGGTCTTCAGGCAATCGATCCATTCGGCGGTCTTGAGCACCGCGGCGAAGCGCGACTGCAGCACCACGCTCACCACGCGATGGATGTCTTCGGCAGACGCGTAGCCGGCGCTGTTGGCGTAGGGAACCGAGCCGCTGGCATCCGAGAGGAACTCGACGGAAAAGCCCATATGCACCGCATGGATGATGGTCGACAGGTCGCAATTATGCGTCATGTAGCCGACGACCGCGATCGTATCGATGTGGTTGGCGCGTAGCCAGTTCTCGAGGTCGGTGCCTGTGAAGGCGGAGGGCAGCGTCTTCTCGACATAGTGGTCGCGGGCGCGCCCGGCGATCTCGGGATGCAGTTCGCCGCCATGGCTGCCCTTGGCGAAGATCGGCGAAGTCTCCGGCGCCATCTGCTTCACGACAACGACCTTGATGCCGGCAGCAGTGGCGGCGTCCATGGCGCGCGCCACGTTGGCGACGCTGTCGGCGAAGGGCGGATGCTGGATGGCGAGATTGCCGCCATTGTAGTCGTTCTGGACATCGACGACGACGAGTGCGCGGCGTGGCTGGGTGGCTGGTGCTGACATGGCGGTTCCTTTCGAGCGGGTTGATAGGTGGCGAAGCTAGGCCGAACATCTATTCCCAGAAAGTGGCCCAATTGACATTATTCGAAAAAATTGGGACACTCCTTGCCGTAACCTTGTGATGTCTGCCATGCGCAATCCGATCGTCGCCGTCGTCGCCTTCGACGGCATCAGCCCGTTCCACCTTTCCGTGCCTTGCCTGGTCTTCGGCGCGGACCGCACCAAGCTCGGCCTGCCGAGCTTCGATTTCCGCGTCTGCGCGGCGGAGCAAGGACCGATCCATACCGATGCCGGTTTGAGCATTTCGGTCCCGCACGATCTTTCGGCGCTCGACCAGGCCGACATCGTCATCATCCCAAGCTGGAAAGAGCTCGATGCTCCTCTGGCCGCGCCGCTCAAGCATGCGCTTGAACGGGCACATAAGCGCGGCGCGCTGATCGTCGGCCTCTGCCTCGGCACCTTCGCCATCGCCGCCGCCGGACTGCTGGCGGGACGCAAGGCCACCACGCATTGGGCCTATACCGACCAGTTGCAGACGCTGCACCCCGATATCGCCGTCGATGCCGACGTGCTCTATGTCGATGAAGGCGACATCGTTACCTCGGCCGGCGTCGCCGCCGGGCTGGACTGCTGCCTGCACATTGTGCGCGCCCGCTACGGCGCCGAGGCAGCGCTTCGGCTCGCCCGCCACGTCGTGCTGTCGCCGCACCGGCAGGGTGGACAGGCTCAGTTCATCGAGCGCCCGCTCGCGCCGACGCCAAACGCCGACCGGTTCACAAAGGCACTTGACGGGGTGCGGGCAACGCTTGGCGAAGCTCACACCCTGGACAGCGTCGCCGAAGCAGCTGGCCTCACCCGCCGCACCTTCACGCGTCGCTTCCAGAAGACGACCGGCACCAGCTTCGGCAGTTGGCTGGCCGAACAGCGCTTGGCGCTGGCGCAGAGGCTGCTGGAACAGACCGACAAATCGATGGACATGGTGGCCTTCGAGGCCGGCTTCGGCAGCGCCACGTCGCTGCGCCAGCATTTCGCGGCACGGCTCAGAACCTCGCCGATGCAGTACCGGCGCGAATTCTCGAAGGGCAGCGCACGGGTCGCCCTCAGCGGCGTGTAACCATCCGCGCCGGGTTGCCGACCACGGTCGCATTGGCCGGAACGTCGCGCGTCACCACCGCGCCGGCGCCGACGATGGCGCCTTCGCCGATGCTGACGCCGGCGAGGATCACCGCGCTGCCGCCGATCCACGCGTTGTCGCCGATCGTCACCGATTTGGCGATCTCCAATCCGGCCAGCCGCCCGGCGGCCTCGCGGTGATGCTCGGCGCAATAGATCTGCACATTGGGGCCAAGCAGCGTCCTCCTGCCGATCTTCACCGGAGCGGTATCGAGAATGGTGCAACCGGCGTTCAGGAAGGCGCCCTCGCCGAGAAACAGGTTGAAGCCGTAAGCGCAGTGGAACGGCGCCTCGATGCGCGCGCCCTCGCCTAGGCCGCCGAGCAGCGCTCGCAGTGTCGCGCCGATGTCGCCGCGCTGCCGGGGCGGCATGCTGTTGTGCTCGAACACTGCGTCGCGGGCGGTCACCCGCATCGCCTCCAGCTC
>NZ_RZSR01000883.1:0-2519 GCF_004023265.1 Mesorhizobium sp. M1A.F.Ca.IN.020.06.1.1 | reverse complement strand
GGATCACATCCCGTTTATTTGTCTATCGCTTCCCAACATCCCTGATCGTTCGCATGCAATTTCAATCGGCAGCGACGCCCCCTTGCGGCAAATTTTGGAACGCGCGTATTGGCTAGAGAAAGCTGGATGCGGAGCACTTGCTATCCCCTGCAATACCGCACATCTGTGGGCCACAGAGATTAAACAAGCGCTGTCAGTAAAACTGATCGATATGGTGGAGATCACACGACAAGCCATGGAGGGCTCACGTCGTAGCGAGGCGCGCAATCTTCGTTCAATTTCCTTGGGAACGCGCGCATCTATGGAAAATGGCCTTTACACTGAACCAAACGAAAAGGAATTCGGCAAAAAGTTTCTTCGCAGCCTCAGGAAACTTCAGGATGATACCGTCAGGATCATAGCTGACGTAAAGTCCGGTAATATTACAGAGGCGCAGGACAATCTAATGAGACTTGTCCAAGCTGCCAGATCGTTCGAACCTGACAAAATTATCCTAGCTTGCAGTGAATTGTCAGCGATCTGCGGAGATCTCGCAGACGACAATGACATTGTCGACCCGATTAATATCCTTGCTGACGCTTGCATTGACTGGTGGAGAGCAGAAAGCCAACCTAGGGAAGAACAGCAAGCTTATCCATTCGCGGCCTTCGAAACTGCGTTGCCGATCGAGATAAGCGTCGGACGCATCCACGCAGGAGCCTGACCCTCAGGAACCGTCCCTCGACCACAAGATGGCCGTTGGCGCGCGAGCGCTGCAGATAGCTGACAAGAGCGGTCTTGCCTTCGGGATATCTGAGCAGCGCTACGAGGTAGCTTCGACGGAACGTTGATGCGGTGCCGATGTCTTGTGTCGCGAGCCAATCGATTACGATGCGTCTGGCGTCTCCATCCCCGACCTCTGCGAGATAGGCTGCAACTGCCTGAGCCTCCTGATGGATTTGCCCGGCGATCATCTCGCGCGCGAGCGGCAGCAATTCAGGTGTGTAAAAGTCTAGTGCGTGGAGGGTAGCGAGAATCCTGAGCCGGGTGCGGCCGGGAGTTGCCGGCGCCAGGAAGGCAGGAACCAAGGAACCCACCTCGCCAGTTTTTCCGGCAAACGCCGCGAGACCCCCGTCGGCATCAACAGAGACCGACTCACGGGCGGCCAAAACGTTTTCGACGCGGGAACGGAGCGCTGACGTGTCCCGATTGCTGGAGGAGCGGGCTTGTACGGCATTCACATGCACCGGAGCGCCGGCCAGAACCATGTCTTCAGGCTCTGCGTTACAGCCATGGACAGCGAGCACTTCCATGCGCAGCACCTGGCCACCAGATTGAGCGTCGGCCTCGCGCGGGGCGCGCAACGATGTCGAGAGGGTGCCGGCACCAGACCATCTGGCCGCAATATAGCCGTCCGGGCGACGAGGGGATCCGGTCGGCCAAGCTCGGCCAACACCAGCTCATCGAAACCTGTCCTGCGTAGAATGCGCTCGCAATGGCTTCCCGTCAGGTCGCGCGCCATCGACGTGCGCCCGTTGCGACGGGCTGCCAAGCGCAGCAATTCGGTCTCGAGCGCCGCGCCGGCGCGGTGCCTCAGTGCATCGAATTGCCAAGGTTCGCAAAGCCGGGCAGGCAATCGCCGAGGGCCTCCCGACTAACCTCTCCAGATCCAGTTGTTCATCTGGCACGTCTTTTGCTCGGAGATGTCTTGACGATGAGGACGACACATCTGGCTGATGCCTGCCACAAGCCACGGGAGCGCACCCGATCAGCCATCATGCTGAACGTCTCCAGTTCGGTGCTGTTGAATCGGAATTTTTAAAATGCAGGCAGTTTCTAGCGGTTTGAAATTCGTGACTTCAACCTGGCCAAGCCGGTGACCTTCTGCAAACTGCCCGATCTCGATGATCATCAGCTGCGCGACAAACACGATGATCTCATTCAGTTTGTCGTCCCACAGGAGGTGAGTTATGAGGAGCATTGAGGAGCGGGGCAAGGCACCCATCTCCGTATTTGGCGCCATCGAACATAGCGTCGTGGACGATTCTCCCGCCGAACCGGCGGTTGGCGTTGAAGGACCGGGCCAATCATCCTGTTCTGTGGTGGAGCAGACGCGCGGTGAGCCGCAACCGTCAAGCACCCTCCAGCCCACCAGCGTCCTTCATCTGCAGCCGGAGCTGCTCGGTGAGATTGCCGAGCGGCTCAGCCCGATCGATCTTCTGATGATGTCGCAGACAAATCAACAGCTGCGCGTCGGCGCTATGGTGGTCGCAGCGCCGCAAGAAAGCCGTCAAAGGGCTATCCGGGTTCAAGCCATCTGGAACAAGTTGACGGAGCCCCTGCCAGGTGTCTACCCCTCTGCCCTATTGTTGCATCCCAGCGTGATCCAATCTCTCGCGCCCAACTTGAATTGCCTCACCATAGTGCAGCAGCAGCGCCTCGTCGCGCTCGTCGAGGGGCTTGCGGAGCCGCAGTATCGCGCCTCGGCTCTATGGGGCCTCGGAGAGGGCGTGGCGGGGCTTGCGCCCGAGCTCCAACTC
>NZ_RZSR01000882.1:0-2519 GCF_004023265.1 Mesorhizobium sp. M1A.F.Ca.IN.020.06.1.1 | reverse complement strand
GATAGAAGCAGTTCTCGTCGAAGGACAGGAACGGGATCGGCTTTTCCTTCGACAGGACCAGATCCGGCGACTTCACCCAGTGCAGCGTCTCGCGGTAGAGGACGATGTCGGCAGGGCGAACCTCGTGCTGGAACAGCTGGACGATCGCGGCGTCAAGGGCCCCCTGGCTGAGCTGCTCCCGCAAGACGAGGCTCATGCGCACTTGCGTACGGACGCTCACCTCGGGATGAAGCCTGCGGAACCGGCCAAGAATGCGCGAGAGATCCGTGCAGGTCGTATCCTCGGTCATTCCCAGCGCGATCTTGCCTTGCAGCGTGCTTTTCGAGAGGCTCAGTACCGCCTCGTCATGAATTCCCAGGATGCGCCGCGCATAACCCAGGAGATCGTGCCCGGCCGTGGTGAACAGCGGCGCGTTTGGCTTCCGGCTGAGGATTTCGCAGTCGAGGCTCGCTTCCAGCCGCCTCATCTTGTGGCTGACGGCCGATTGCGACAAACCCAGAACCTCGGCCGCACGGGTGACACCGCCATGTTTCTCGATCGCGACCAGCGCCCGCAGGGCATCGACATCCAGGCGGCGGCTCATAATTCCAGCCATGACAATCCTCGCTCGCAATGAAAGCACCGCGCCAAACCTCTGACACAGAGCGGGTTTTCGGGCAAATATTTATGTCATTGTTCGTAGCTGTTTCATGAGCCTATCGAAATTTGTCATGTGCAAGGCAGCGAGTGTGCAGCCATAAGTCTGCGCCAGACAGCGCTGGTGATCCGCTTCAGGAGCATGGCGCACCGCTCGAATAAAGACAGCCCATGACGCTTCTGCAGAACAAGCCTCATCCTCTGGTATGGCCGACCGTGGCGGCAGCCCTGGTCCTAAGCTGGAGCTCCGGCTTCGTCGGCATCCGCTACGCCAGCGAGAACGCCGACGTCATGCTGGTCCTGTTCTGGCGGACTTTTTTGTCCGGACTTATCCTTCTGCCATTTGCTCTTTTGATCGGGCAGCGCATCAGCGGGCGCGCCTTGGCGCAGCAGATGGCGTTCGGCGTGGCGACGATGTTCCTCTATCTAGGCGGATTCGCCCTTGCCATCGGCCAGCGCGTTCCGACCGGCCTTGTCGCGCTGATCTCCGATCTTGTCCCTCTCGCCATCGCGGCGCTGTCGCAGCCCATTCTCGGCCACCGGCTGAGCGCAAGACAATGGATCGGAACAGCCCTGGGCGTAACGGGCGTCCTTATCGTCTCCCTGGACAGCCTCAGTCTCGGCAAAGCACCGGTCTGGGCCTATGTCCTCACGGTGGCTTCCATGCTGGTGTTCGCCCTGGCAACCGTGGTGCAGAAGCGGATCAGGACGATCGATATGCCCATCCATCAGAGCTTGTGCATTCAATGCCTGACGGCGGCGATCCTCTTTGCCGCCTGCGCCGAATGGAACGGCGGCCTGACACCGCCGCTCGATGGGCGTTTCCAATTCGGCATGGCGTGGCTGGTGCTGTTCTCGACCTTCTTCTGCTACGGCGTCTACTATATGAGCCTGCGTCACTACACCGCCGCACAGGTCAGCAGCGTGGTCTATCTCAGCCCGCCGGTGACGATGCTCTGGGCGTGGCTGATCTTCGGCGAACCGCTATCGAGAGCGATGTTCCTCGGCCTGGCGGTAACCCTGTTCGGTGTCTGGCTGACGGCATCGAGGAGCGCTGCATCGAAGGACGAGGCGCGTCTGAGCTCATGCGAGCAGCCTGCCGGATAATCACGCGACACCAACAAGGAGTGCAATCCATGAAGCTGACCGATTTCAAGGCCCTGACCTTCGACTGCTACGGCACGCTCATCGACTGGGAATCCGGCATGATCGAGGGCCTGAAGCCGCTGACAGAGCGCGCCGGCGGCCGTTTGAGCCGCGACGAAATCCTCGAGGCGCATGCCCGGCACGAATCCAGCCAGCAGAACTGGACTCCGGCAAGACGCTACCGCGATCTTCTGTCGATCGTCTACAAGCGGCTTGCCGAGGAATGGGGCGTCGTCGCCACCGCGGAGGAATGCATCGCCTATGGCGAAAGCGTGAAGGATTGGCCGGCCTTTGCCGACTCGGCGGAAGCCTTGCGGTATCTCAAGCAGCACTACAAGCTGATCATCCTTTCCAACGTCGACAACAAGAGCTTTTCGTTCAGCAACAAGAAGCTCGGCGTCGACTTCGACGCGATATACACGGCAGAGGACATCGGCTCCTACAAGCCCTCCGCCCGCAACTTCGACTATATGCTCGAAAAGCTGGCGACGATCGGGGTGGAGAAAAGCCAAGTCCTGCACACGGCCGAAAGCATGTTCCATGATCACGCTCCCGCCAATCGCGTCGGCCTGGCATCGTGCTGGATCTATCGCCGTCATGCCGACCAGGGCTTCGGCGCCACGATGCACCCCGGCGACATGCCAAATGTGGATTTCCGCTTCGACAGCATGGCCGACCTCGTCAAGGCGCACAGGCAAGAATTGGGCGCCTGAGTCCGCAGCGCGCGGAGGAGGCGC
>NZ_RZSR01000087.1:0-10522 GCF_004023265.1 Mesorhizobium sp. M1A.F.Ca.IN.020.06.1.1 | reverse complement strand
GGTCAGGAACGCCGGCGAGAGTTTGCGGCTGATGCGCGAGGAAATCTTCGGGCCGGTGCTGCCGATCGTTGAATACGGCGCGGTAGATGAGGCAATCGATCACGTGAACCGCGGCGAGCGTCCGCTCGCCCTCTATTGGTTCGGCAAGAACAGCGCCAATCGCCAGAGGATCATGCGAGAAACCGTTGCCGGCGGCGTGACGATCAACGACAGCATGATGCATCTGGTGCAGGAACGGCAGCCATTCGGCGGCGTCGGCGAGAGCGGCATGGGCGCCTATCACGGCGGATGGGGCTTCCGCACCTTCAGCAAGGAAAAGCCGATCTTCGTCCAATCCAGGCTGAGTGCCGGTGCCCTGCTCAGGCCGCCTTATGGCCGGACGTTCGAGCGGCTGTTCCGCTTGCTCAACCTGATCACCTGATCGGATTTATTTTCGGATTGGGCGCGTCCTCTGATTGCCCCATGCCAATGCGACATGTCATTTCGCAAAAAAATTCTTCATCATACTGACGCCTGCTGCCATTGAGTGTCCGATCGGCTGAAAAGCCGGCCCCGATTGAGAAAAGCCAAGCAGTCCAGCATGTAAAACGCGGAAAAAACCAGCGCCCCGAGCTCGGCGGCGCAATAATCCATCAAAGTTTCTGACTGTTTTGCGCAACGGCTTTGCGGTAGAAGCGCGCTTCGCCGATCACGGCAAATTGAAGATGGCTCTGCGCGCCCCCATATCGGCCGCGCGCCCGGGGATCGAAACCGTCGACCTCGCCCAAGCCTGCAACGGAAAAAATGACGATGCCGAAAATCAGGTTTCACAAGCTTGCAGCCATTGCTGTGCTCATCGGATTCGCTGCCTGGATGGCAACGGGCGAGTTCTCGTCCGTGGGCAGCGCCGCCGATCACCAGAAGGAGGGAGAAGCAGGCAAAGCCGCGCAGTCCGGCGCCGAAAAGCCGAAGACGGCGGAGGCCGAGCCGAAGGCAGCATTGCGCACCGTCGCGGTGGTGACGCCGCCGCGCAAAACCTTCGCGCGGGCGATACGGATCTCGGGCCTGACCGAAGCCGACAAGCGCGCTGTACTTGCTGTCCGCGTCGCCGGTGTCATCGACAAGCTCCCGGTCAAGCAGGGCGATCACGTCAAGACCGGCGACCTCGTACTGATGCTTGCCGCCGAGGAGAAGCTCTCGAATGTCGATAATGCCAGGCAGCTGCTGGCGCAGCGCAAGGCCGAGCTCGACGCAGCCGAGCGGCTGGCCAAGACCGGGAACCTGCCCAAGCTGCAGCTCGACACTGCTCGGTCGAACCTGACGGCAGCGCAGTCCATGCTGGAGACGGCGCAGGCCGAACTCGACCGCAACGAAGTGAAGGCGCCCTTCGACGGGGTCATCGACCGCGTGCCGGTCGAGCTCGGCAGCTCGGTGATGCAGGGCGGCGAGGTGGCCACCATCCTCAAGCTCGACCCGGTGATCGCGCGCGGCGAGATCAGCGAGCGCGACCTGCGCTACATCAAGATCGGCGACCAGGCCAACGTGCGCCTTGTCAACGACCAGAAAGTCACCGGCACGGTGCGCTACATCAGCCGTGACGCCTCCTCGCAGACCCGCACCTTCCGTGTCGAGGTGGCCATCCCCAATGCCGACGGCTCCATCCCCGCCGGCATGACGGCCGAGATCACGCTCAGCGCCCAGCCGACCGATGCGGTCATGCTGCCGCGCTCGGTGGTGACGCTGGGCGACAAGGGCGACCTCGGCATCCGCGCCGTCGGCAAGGACGACAAGGTGGCGTTCTTCCCGATCGACCTCGTCGACGACACGCCGAAGGGACTGGTGCTCGGCGGCATACCGCAGGACGCGCGCATCATCGTCGCCGGCCAGGAACTGGTGAAGGAAGGCGATCTGGTGAAGCCGGTCGAGGCCGACCAGGCAACCATCAACAAGCTGATCAGCGAAGCCTCCGCCGGCACGCAATAGCGCGGTCGCCGCGCCGGCTCGGCCGGCGCCGCTGGCCAATGTCGCGGCTTCCAGGGAAACAGCAGGCATAAGTCATGGACATCGTCAGACTAGCCATTCACAACGCCCGCCTCACAATATCGGCGCTGATGTTCCTGCTCGTCGCGGGCTGGGTCGCCTATCAGTCGACGCCGAAGGAAGCGGAGCCGGACGTTCCGATTCCGATGATGTATGTCAGCCTGATCTACCAGGGCATATCGCCGGAGGACTCCGAACGGCTGCTGCTCAGGCCGATGGAAAGCAAGCTCAAGAGCCTGAAGGGGCTCAAGGAGATGCGCTCGGCCGCCTTCCAGGGCGGCGGCTACGTGCTGGTCGAGTTCCAGCCGCAGACCAATCTGGCCACCGCGCTGCAGGACACGCGCAGCAAGGTGCAGGACGCCAAGGCCGACCTGCCGCAGGCGGCGGAGGAGCCGACCGTCACTGAAGTCAACGTCTCGGAGTTCCCGGTTCTCGTCGTCACGCTTTCCGGCGACGTGCCGGAGCGCGTGCTGACGTCGGCGGCGCGCGAATTGCGCGACCGCATCGAGGAGGTGCCAGGCGTGCTCGAAGGCTCGCTGCAGGGCGCGCGCGACGATCTAGTCGAAGTCGTCATCGATCCGGTGAAGCTCTCCTCCTACGGACTCCAGCTCGATCAGGTGATCCAGGGCGTCGGCGCCTCCAACAGCCTGGTCGCGGCCGGCAATCTCGAAGGCTCCGAGGGCAAATACGCGGTCAAGGTGCCGTCGCTGATCGAGACGCCCGAGGACGTCGCCAAACTGCCGGTCGTCGCCACGCCCAATGCCGTGGTGCAGGCCAAGGACGTCGCCACCATCCGCTCCACCTTCAAGGACGCCGAGACGGTGACCCGCCTCGACGGCAAGCCGGCGATCGCCATCGAGGTGAAGAAGCGCATCGGCGCCAACCTGATCGACACGCTGAACCATGTCCGGGAGGTGTCGGACACCTTCATCAAGACGATGCCGGAAGGCATGCACGTCACCTACACGCAGGACAAGTCGGTCTTCGTCAACCAGCTTTTGGGCGACCTGCAGAACCATGTGATGATCGCCGTCATCCTGGTGTTCATCGTGATCCTCTACGCGCTGTCGGGACGCGCCTCGCTGCTCATCGGCCTCGCCATTCCGTCATCCTTCCTGATCGGCATCCTGCTGCTTGCGATGATGGGCTACACGATCAACATGATCGTGCTGTTCAGCCTCATCCTGGCGGTCGGCATGCTGGTCGACGATGCCATCATCGTCACTGAATTCGCCGAGCGGCGCATGAGCGAGGGCATGCCGAAGGCCGATGCCTTCGCGCTAGCCGCCAAGCGCATGGCCGGCCCCGTCATCGCAGCGACGATGACGCGCATCGCCGCCTTCTCGCCGCTGCTCTTCTGGCCCGGCATCATCGGCGACTTCATGAAGTACATGCCGATCACGCTGATCGTGACGCTGTCGGCCTCGATGCTCTATGCGCTGGTCTTCGCGCCGACGCTCGGCGCCATCTTCGCCAAGGCGCCGGCGCATCACGAGGACAGCGATCGCGACGGCTGGTATATGGCTCTGGTCAAGCAGGCGGTGCGTTTCCCGATCACCGTCATCCTGCTCACCGTCGGCCTGCTGGTCGGCGTCGGCTTCGCCTATTCGAAATACGGCGCCGGCGTCGAGTTCTTCCCCAGCGTCGAGCCGGATTACGGCCTGCTCTATGTGCACGCCCGGGGCAACCTTTCGCTGGCCGAAATGGACGCCGCAACCAAGACGGCGGAAAGCCGCCTGCTCGGCTGGCCCGGCGTGAAATCGGTCTACACGCGCGTCGGCAAGACGCAAGGCGGCGGCCAGGACATCCCGGAAGACGTGGTCGGGGTGATCCAGTACGAATTCGTCGATTGGCGCGAGCGCAAGTCCGCCAACCAGATCCTCGACGATTTGCGTGGCGTCATGGCCGGCATTCCCGGCGTCGACGTCGAAGTGCGCGTGCCGGAGGCCGGCCCGCCGACCGGCAAGCCGATCCAGATCAGGCTTTCGGCCGCCGACCCGGCCGGGCTCGACGACAAGGCACGCGCCGTCGCCGCGCGCGTCGCCAAGGTCCCCAACGTGATCGATGTTTCCGACGGCCTGCCGCCGCCCGGCGTCGACTGGGCGCTTGAGGTCGATCGCGCCAAGGCGGCGCAATACGGCATCAGCCCGACCTCGGTGGGCACGGTGGTGCAGCTGGTAACGAACGGCCTCAAGCTGTCGGAATACCGGCCGGCCGGCGCCGACGACGCCGTCGACATTCGCCTGCGTCTGCCGGAAGACCGGCGCACGCTCTCGACGCTCGACGAGCTCAGGGTGCAGACCTCGCAGGGCTCGGTGCCGATCTCGAACTTCGTGGTCAGGAAGCCCGAGCCGACAGTCGGCGTCCTCAACCGCATCGACGGCGCGCGCACCGTGGTGGTGCAAGCCAATGTCAGCGCCGGCGCGCAAGTGGCAGCGGTGCAGGCGGAAGTCACCAAGGCCGTGGCCGACATGGATCTCGGCAGCGGCATACGCTGGAAGCTCGCTGGCTCCAACGAGGACAGCGCGGAAGCCAGCGCCTTCCTTAGCAAAGCCTTCGGCGCGGCGATCTTCCTGATCTTCCTGGTGCTGCTCGCGCAGTTCAACAAGTTCACCAGCGTGTGGCTTGTTCTGTCCTGCGTTGTGATGGCGACGATCGGCGTGTTCCTCGGGCTGCTTCTGACAGGCGAGGCCTTCGGCATCGTGATGTCGGGCATCGGCGTCATTGCGCTTGCCGGCGTGGTGGTGAACAACAACATCGTGCTCATCGACACCTATGACCGGCTGCGCGAGGAAGGCTGGGACAAGATGGATGCCGTGCTGCAGACCTGCCGCGAGCGCGCGCGGCCGGTGGTCCTGACCGCGGTGTCGGCCATCCTCGGCGTGCTGCCGATCGCCTTCGGCCTCGGTCTCGAAATCTTCCATCACGAGACGACGATCAACGCGCCATCGACGCAGTGGTGGATTTCGCTGTCGTCGGCGATCGTCTTCGGCCTGTCCTTCGCCACCTTGCTGACGCTGGTGGTGACGCCCTCGATGCTGATGGTGTTCACCCGAGCCAAGGTGAAGCCCGGCGCCCGGCGTGGCTGGCTCAGCCGCCTGTTCCGCCGCTGCAAGGGCGAGCTCTCGACAGGCGAGCCGGTAGCGGAAGCCAATGCCGAGCCGGCGGTCGCCTTCCCGAAAGCCGCCGAGTAGAGCGACTTCGCAACTCAGGTACATAAAGCCGCTCGGGAACTACCGGGCGGCTTTTTGCATTGTTCCCTCGAAGTTCAACCAGACGGCGAGGGTTTTCAATGACGATCGGTACAATTCTCGTAATAATCCTGATCCTGATCCTGATCGGCGCCGTGCCGGCATGGCCGCACTCGCGGTCCTGGGGCTATGGGCCTTCGGGGATTGTGGGAGTCATTCTGGTAGTGTTGCTGATCCTGCTTTTGATGGGCAGGATCTGAACCGACGACGATTTGCGGTCGGGCCTTGAAGTCCGGCCGTTTTCATCTTGAGGTTGTTCTTTGCTCAGGCGGCCTGACGCATGGGCGCGACGGTTATGCCGATGTCTTGCATGGCTTCCGCCACTGCTCGGTCGAGCGGGGTGTGCGGGATTTCGCCGATGACCTTTTCCAGGCGCGCTGACGCCAGCCGGTGCGGCTCGAAGCGCAGGTAGGACATCGAGACGATCTCGCGCCACATGGTTACGAACGGGCTGCCGGCGCGCAGCACCCACCAGGGCATGAACGTGAGTTTCAGCTTGCGGCCGAGCGCCTTTTCGGCGGCGGCCTTGATGTCGAGATCGGTGACGGCGTGGCCGGGGAAATTGATGGCCTCGTAAAAGCCGAGCTTATCGAGATTGCGCGCCAGTGCGACAAAGGCCACCGCGAAGTCGGGCAGATAGGCCCATTCGTGCACGAGCTTGGCCGGGCCGGCGGCGGTGTAGACCCCCTTTTCCATCTTGGCGGCGACGACGAGATCGAACCAGCCGCCGCTGCCGGTGCCGCCAAAGAAGTCGCCGGCCCTAAGCAGAATGGTGCGCACGCGGCCCGCATCGGCTTCGCGACGGAAAAGCTCCTCCATGGCGACGCGGATGCGGCCCTTGTCGGTGGTAGGATGGAAAGTCGTTTCCTCGGTGATCACCTGCGGCATCGGCGAGCCGTAATTATAGACAGTGCCCGGGAAAAGATGCAGCGCGCCGTTGGCCCGACAGGCTGCCATGACGTTCTCGGTCATCGGCAGGCATTTGTCCCAGTCGGTATAGATCGGGTTCAAGCCATTGAAGATGATGTCGACGCCTTGCGTGGCGCGGATCAGCGACTGGCGGTCCAGAGCATCGCCGGCGACGGCAATAGCGCCCTTGAGCTCGGCCGGCACCTTGCCGGTGCGGGTGATGGCGCGGACGTCGAAACCGGCGTCGATGAAGGCCTTGGCAACCACGCGTCCGAGCCGGCCATTGGCGCCCAGAATTGCGATCTTGGTCATTGTTCGTCTCCGTTGCTTGCGTTTGCCCGCTTAATCTGACGTCTTCAAAGTCGAATGGAAATTGACTAAGATCGGCACTCTGTTATTCAAAAACGAATGAATGAATTCGACTGGAATCTGATCAAGAGCTTCGTCGTGGTGGCCGAGACCGGCAGCCTTTCGGCCGCCGCGCGCAAGCTCGCATCAAGCCAGCCGACGCTCGGCCGCCACATCGCCGAGCTGGAGCAGGCGCTCGGCGTCACGCTGTTCCGGCGCGGGCGGCGCGGCTACGAACTGACGGAGGCAGGCAGCGCACTCTACGAGCGCGGAAAGGCAGTCAGCGAGCAGGCCAATGCATTCTCATTGCTTGCGCTGGGCTCGGTCGAGGCGATCGAGGGTACGGTGCGCATCGCTGCCTCGGAGGTGGTTGCGGCCTGCGTGCTGCCGCAGATCACGGCGCGCCTTGGCGAGGAAGAGCCGGGCATCGAGGTCGAGATCGTCGCTTCCAACCAGGTCGAGAACCTGCTGCGGCGCGACGCCGACATCGCCATCCGCATGGTCAGGCCGGCGCAGAACGAGCTGATGGCGCGCAAGGTCACCGATATCGCGCTCTGCATATGTGCTGCGAAATCCTATCTCGACCGACATGGACGCCCGCAGAAGCCGAGCGATCTCGTCGACCATCCTTTGGTCGGTTTCGACCGCAGCGATGAGATCGTTCGCGGCCTCACCGCGTTTGGCATCCCGGTCAGCCGCAGCAACTTCCGCTTCAGGACCGACAACCAGATCGTGCTGTGGGAGGCGGTGCGGGCCGGCAATGGCATCGGCATCGGCCAGGAGCCGCTCGCTAGCCGCGATCCTCGACTGGAGAAGCTGTTGCCGGAGGTTCCCTTGCCCGAGCTGCCGGTGTGGCTTGCAATGCACCGTGACGTGCGCACCAGCATGCGCATCCGCCGCGTCGCGGATTTCCTGCATGAAGAGCTGAAGCGCTACTCCGCCGGCGCAGGCTCGGCGGCAAATTCGGCGCGGTAAGCGAGGTTCGCCATCAACAGCACGATGACCAGCAGGCCGGAAAGCGCTACGAAGATCGGGCCGAAGCTCGAATGCTCGGCGACGAAGCCGATCGCCGACGGCGCCACCAGGATTCCTGAATAGCCCATCGTGGTGACGACGCTCATGCCGGTGCCGGACGACAAGCCTTCCTGGTTGCCGCCGGCCGAAAACAGGATCGGCACCATATTGGCGATGCCGAAACCGCAGAAGGCGAAAGCGGCAATGGCAAGATAAGGCGAGGGGGAGAGGCCGGCCACCAACATGCCGGCGGCAGCGACAAGCGCCGAGCCGCGCAGCGTCGCCACCGCGCCGAAGCGGTTGCGCACGCCGTCGCCGAGAAAGCGCATGAGCGCCATGACGCCGGAGAAGGCAGCATAGGCGAGGCCGGCAATCGCAAGGTCGGCGCCGAGCTCCTGCTGGAGGTAGAGCGCGGCCCAGTCGAGCACGGCGCCCTCTGAGACCATGGTGAGCAGCGCCATCAACCCGACCAGATAGACAATTGTGTGCCGCGGCAGCGTAAATTTCTGATGCCCGGCGGCCTGCGGCCTGTCGTCGGCGATGAGGTAGCGAACAGCAAAGGCGATGACCAAAAAGGCGAGCGCCGTCACCGCAATCGCATGCGTGAGATAGCCGTAGTTCTGAATGGAATAGCCACCAAGCGCGCCGCCGGCGAAGCCGCCGAGGCTCCAGAAGCCATGCGAGGACGACATGATGGCGCGGGAGAGCCGTCGTTCGACGATCACCGCGTTGGAATTCATGGCGACGTCCATGCCGCCGATCGAGCCGCCGAAGACGAGCATCGCGAGGGCCGCGAGCGGCACGTTGGGCGCAAGTGCCGCGACCAGCAGGCCGAAACTGCCGCAGATGCCGAACCAGCGCAGCACGGGGCGCGAGCCGTGCCTGGAAATGAGATGGCCGCACCAGGTCATCGCCATCACCGCGCCGACACCAAACAACAGGATCAGCAGGCCGAGGGTGAATTTCGAGATGTCCAGCCGGGTCAGAAACACCGGGATCTGCGGCGCCCAGCTGCCGGTGAGAAAGCCATTGGCCAGGAAAATGCCGGCAACGGCCCAGCGGCCGCGCGTCGCGGCTTGCCTTGTGGTTTGCACGCTCATGGTTTGAAGTCCGAATGCTTTGCGCGGCAAATTAGATCGATTCAATTTGTAGTCAAGAAGCGCTATGGCAGAAGCGTTGGACCAAGAGGCGCGGACCTGTGAGGAATGGGCTCTACTTTGGAGATTTGGCCGAAACGCCTCCTTCGCCATCCATGGGCGAAGCAGGAGCGAAGCGACGCGCGCAGACCCTGGGATGACAAAGCAGCAGGGGCGAGCCAAATAGGACCGTTCAATGATCCTTCGGCCGCCTGGCCTCGAACTCAGCCTTCTTGGCCTCGGAGGCTTCGGTCTGGTTGAGCGCCTGCCATTCGGCATAGGGCATGCCATAGATGATCTCGCGCGATTCGTCCTTTGTCAGCGCAATGCCGTCGGCCTCGGCCGCCTCGCGATACCAGTTCGACAGGCAGTTGCGGCAGAAGCCGGCCAGGTTCATCAGGTCGATGTTCTGGACGTCACCGCGTGCGCGCAGATGCTCGACCAGCCGGCGGAAGGCGGCGGCCTCGAAATCGCGTTTCCGTTCTTCGCTGAGTTCGGTCATTTCGTGGTCCCCGGCCTCTCGGCCGTTTTTTAGGCCGGCCCGGTGCGCGAGCCGAACATCTTCACCTCGTGTATATCGGCACGGCGGTCGACGGCGTCAACGATCGGAGCCAATCGCTCCGCCCATTGAACAGCGCCAGCGCGGTCGGCGATCAGGTCCTGACGGATCTCGAGCAGGGCATGGGCATAGCCGTTGACAATGGCATGGCGGAACATGGTGTCGCCGCGCAGCGCGCCGTCATAGGGCTCGTTGTCGCCGACGATCAGCGCCTTGTCTTCGGCCAGCATGTCGATCAGCGGCCGCGCAACGCGGTCGTCGCGGTCCCACAAGATGCCGACATGCCAGGGGCGGATGAAGCCTTGCATGCGAGGGGTGAAGGAATGCACCGAGAAGATGAACGGCGCTTTGCCGGAGGCCTGCGCCACCGAGGAAATCATCGCCCCGACCGCGTCGTGATAGGGGCGGTAGAAGCGGTCGAGCCGTCTCTCCCGCTCCTCGGCGGCCATGGGATAGTTTCCCGGCACGACGGTACCGTCATAGAGCTGGCGGATCAGCGTCGGGTCGTCCTCGCCCCGGTTGGGGTCGATCAGAAGGCGGGAGAAGCCGGCCAGCACGGCCGGCGCATCGAGCGCCGCCGCCAACTCGCGCGTCACCGTCTCGACGCCGATGTCATAGGCGATGTGGCGCTCGAACTCGGCAGCCGGCAGGCCGAGGCTGCCATACTCTTCCGGCAGCCAGAAGCACGATGCCCTTCTTGCGGTCGCCCTCGACGATGTCGAAGGGCGCGAAAGCTGTGGATCGGGTCATCGGCTGAAAACGGTCTGTTCGCTGGCGTCCGGGCGGGGTGGTATCGTCATTCCACGAAGAGGACTGAGGCGCAATGCCGTTGTTTGGCCACGGTTTCTGCAAAGAATCCCGGATGGGACGCCAAATCGTTCACCGGACCCTTCTAAATCGATTGGAATTGAATAAAACGGCGCGTTGACATGCGCCCGGAGTTTGCTGAAAAGGTGCTTCGACGATGCAGATGTGGTTCGCCAAGGGTTTTGGATTGGGTTGCGCCGGCAGGCTGCGCAAGCGCCTGAGCCTGCCGCTCCTGATCTTTGGCGCGGGCCTGTGCGCGCTCGCCGCGACCTCGCCGGCGCGCGCCGACTTCCGCGTCTGCAACGCGACGCAGAACCTGGTCGGCGTCGGCATCGGCTATCGGGCGAAGGCCGGCTGGATCACAGAGGGCTGGTGGCACATCGAGGGGTCGACCTGCAAGACGCTGATCGAGGGGCCGCTGTCATCAAGGTTTTACTATCTTTATGCAGAAGACGCCGAGCGCGGCGGGCGTTGGGACC